>NZ_AZRL01000021.1 GCF_002895525.1 Petrotoga olearia DSM 13574 | reverse complement strand
AGCGGGGTGAAAGGGCGCTAAAACTAGTATATATTTTTTATGGAGAGGAAGTTATATGCAAACAAAAAACATTTTAGATTTTGAATATTCAGATTTACAAAGTTATTTGCTTAATGAAATAGGACTTGAAAAGTTCAGAACCGATCAGATTTGTGATTGGATTTACAAAAAAAGGGTTTTTGATTTTGAGTTAATGACTAATTTGTCTAAAGACGATAGAAAAAAGCTCAGCGATAATTTTAAGATATCAATGCCTAATATTATTAAAAAACAGGTTTCAAAGATAGATGGAACGACTAAGTATCTTTTTGAGTTAGAGGATAAGAACACCGTTGAAGCGGTAATTATTTACTATCCTTCAAGAACGATAGCTTGTATATCAACACAAGTTGGCTGCCCATTGAAATGTTCGTTTTGTTCTACAGGACAAAGCGGTTACGTTAGAAATTTATCGACAGGTGAAATCATCGGCCAATTGTTGGCTATGGAAAAAGATAAAGATATGGATGTAAAAAACGTTGTATTCATGGGAATGGGTGAACCATTATTAAATTTTAACAACGTTGTTCAAAGCATAGAGATCTTAAACCATTCAAAGATGAAAAAATTAGGAGCGAGACATATCACTATTTCAACTGCCGGAATACCTCACAAAATTGAAGAATTAGGTGATTTGACCAAAGAATTTCGACTTTCTGTTTCACTTCATGCACCTACAAATCTACAAAGAGACCAAATAATGCCAATAAATCATAAATATCCTGTTGAGCAGGTTATTCAGTCTTGCCGTATTTATCAGAAAAAAACAAAAAAGAGAGTTACTTTTGAGTATATACTGATAAAAGGATTTAATGATTCAAAAGATGACGCCTTAAAATTAGTAGAACTGTTTGGTGATTTGAAGGTAATGGTTAATTTAATTCCTGTCAATGCAAATCCGGCGGGGTTTGAAAAGCCTTCAAAAAGATTCATTCAAGTTTTTTTAGATACTCTCATAAACAATGGAATTGATGCCGTTGTGCGAGCTGAGAAAGGTAGCGATATATTAGCTGCGTGCGGTCAATTAAGAGGCAGAGAATTAAAAGAAGTTAACAGGTGAAAATAATGGTTAAGATAAGAAAAATAATAAAAAATTTGATATTTTTTGTTCTGGGGATACTTTCCTCAGGAATATTTGCCTTTTTTTTCATGACTGTTTTTGCTAACAGTTCAAATACAGTAGAGGTTCCTTATTTAATCGGAGAAGATAAAAAAGTAGCAGTTGCTTCTTTAGAGGAATTAAAACTAATTCCAAACGTAGTAGGTAATGGGGAAAAGGTTCTGTATACCGATCCCGAACCTGGTACAAAGGTAAAAGAAGGGCATCACGTGATTGTTCAAATGAGAGAGATGAATACTCTGAAGATTCCAGATCTGATAGGAATACCTTCTGGAGTAGCAAGACAGTTCCTAAGTGAGTACAACATAGCTTTTGAGATTAGAAGTCAATTAACTTACAAGTCTGAAGAAAACGATGTGGTACTGAATATGTCTCCAACACCAGGGAATAATTATAGTGGAGAAAAGGTGATTCTCTATATTGGTGAATATGAAGGGAGTAATCAATGAGTTGGAGAAGGGGTATAGTCGTTAGATTTCATTCGGATATGGTAACCGTTCAAGATTTAGAAACTAATCAAAAAGTTAACTGTTTCCTACCTGGCAGGTTTAAATTACAGAAGATTCGACCAATTGTTGGCGATTATGTAGAGTATTCCAAGGACCAAAATTATAGTTATGGAAGAATCGAAAACATTTTAGAGAGAAAAAATGAATTGTACAGACCTAGGGTAGCTAACCTGGATAAGCTTGTTTTAGTTACCTCAATTAAAGAACCTCAAGTAGATTTCATAATAATCGATAAAATCATAGTTCTCGCTGAAAAAGAGAATCTGGATGTAGTCATAGTGTTAAACAAAACAGATTTACTTGTTAGTGATGAAGAAAGAAAAGATATGGAAAAATTCATAGAAATATATGGTAAAATTTATCCTGTAATTCCCACATCGAAAATAACGAAAGACAATTTAGATAGATTAAAGTCCTATTTAAAAAACAAAGTATCAACCTTTGCTGGACCCTCTGGAGTTGGGAAGTCTAGTTTATTAAATGTTTTAGACCCAAAATTGAAACTTCGAGAAGGAGAAATTTCCAAAAAATTAGGTAGAGGTAGACATACTACAACGTATGCTGAACTACTTTATTTTGATTTTGGAGGATACATAGTCGATACACCGGGTTTTTCGAGTTTAGAGTTGAGAGGAATAAAAAAAGACGAACTAAGGCACTATTTCAAAGAATTTTTAGAATTCAACGGTTTTTGCCAATTTTCTAACTGTTCCCATACCGTCGAACCTGGTTGTGCAATTAAAGAGGCTGTAGAAAACGGGCAAATTTCATTTAGTAGGTATACCAATTATTGTCAAATATACAAAGAAATAGAAGACAGTTCACTAAAATTACAATAGGGGTGTTTCAGTTTGATAAAAATATATCCTTCCATTTTAGCTGCGGATTTTTTGAATTTAGCTCAAGAGATAGAAAAAGTTTCTAAAGCATCTGATGGAATACATCTTGACATTATGGATGGTGTGTTTGTTCCAAACATTACTTTTGGTTTTCCGATAGTAGAATCTATTAGAAAAAAATTTAAAGATATATATTTAGATGCTCATTTGATGATTGTTGAACCTGATAAATATTTAGAAAAATTTTCTGAGTATGTGAATGGTATAACTATACATTATGAAACGGTGGTACATCTTCATAGAACCATATTAAAGATCAAAGAGTTGGGATGTGAAGCGGGTGTTACTTTAAATCCGCATACTCCGGTGTCACTTTTAGAAGAAATTCTTCCGTATGTGGATAAGGTGTTGATTATGTCTGTCAATCCAGGGTTTACTGGACAACATTTTATAGAAACCACTTACGAAAAAGTAAGAAAATTGAGAAAAATTTCAGATGAAAAAGGTTTGAATGTTGAAATAATGGTTGACGGAGGAGTGAATAAAAAGAACATTGGATTACTTCACCAAAGTGGTGTTAACACTTTTATTATTGGTGCCAGTGTGTTTTATTCTGAAAATCCTTCACAAGAGATAATTGAACTAAAAAAGGCGGCTGAAGATTTTGATTGAGGTGTATTTGGCTACATCAAACAGAAACAAGGTTAGGGAAATCAATGAAATTCTTGAAGATATAGACATAAATGGAAGTATTACTGTAAAATATATATTTGATGAGATAAAAGAGGATAATTTTGAAGTAGAAGAATATGGTGAAACTTATGTAGAAAATTCTGTCATTAAAGCCTGGGCTTATTCAAAATTAATAAGAAAGCCCGTTTTTTCTGATGATTCTGGTTTGTCTATAATTTCACTTGGAGGATTTCCAGGCATAAACTCTGCAAGGTTCATGGAAAATGAATCCTATGAGCAGAAAATGAAGAAATTGCTATCAATGTTGGAAAATAAAAAAGACAGGACCGCTTATTTTGCTTGTGCAGCCACATATTTTGATCCAGAAAAAAATATTTTGGTGAGTTGTCAAGAAGAAGTTTATGGTAAAATAGCCTTTGAGATAAGAGGGAACAAAGGTTTTGGTTATGATCCAATTTTTATTCCGGATGGTTACGATTATACTTTTGGAGAATTAGGTAAAGACATAAAAAATAAGATAAGTCATAGGTCAAAAGCTATAAAAAGCTTGCTTCTTTTGCTGAAAAGTGCTAAAATATTAGAAAAATCCGAATGATTTTTTATAATATTGATTCATTATAGATATTTTTTGGGTTTTATGGTATAATAACGTTGAAGTTCTATAGAATGAGGATTTAAGTATCTTTATCTGTGAAAGGGGGAATGTTTGTGAATAAGAAAGATTTAGTTGATGCTTTTGCAAAGAAAGCTAACGTAACAAAGAAAGACGCAGAAAGTTACATTGATACTTTTGTTGATGTAGTATCTGAGGCTTTAAGTAAAGGGGAAGAAGTTAAGTTAGTTGGTTTTGGCACTTTCAAAGTTCAGAAGAGGGCAGCTAGAAAGGGTGTTAATCCACAAACCGGAAAAGCTATTAAGATCCCAGAAAAGATGGTTCCAAAATTTGTTCCAGGTAAAGAATTGAAAGATATAGTGAAGTAAATTCCAAAAAACGGGCAGGTTTCCTGCCCGTTTTTTTGATAAAGATGTGATCATATTGGAGGGTTGTCATTGATTTGGGCAATTTCGGATATCCATGGTATGTACGATTCTTTAATTTCACTTTTGAAACAAACACAGATAAAAGATTCTGACACAGTAATTTTTCTTGGTGATTATGTGGATCGAGGGCCTTATTCAAAAAAAGTATTGGATCTTTTGATAGCTTTAAGCAAACAGAAAAATCGGATCTTTCTAAAAGGGAACCATGATGATATGATGGTAGACTATTACCAAAAAACTCATGAATATGGTGATGGTGTATGGTTTTACAATGGAGCATTATCGACAATTAGAAGTTTTGATAATAATATCGGTGAGGAATATATAACCTTTTTAAAAGACCTACCTCTATATTATGAAATGGAAGTAGGAAACGAGAAATATTTGTTCGTTCATGCGGGAGTAAATCCAAACAAACCACTTTCCGAACAAAACAAACGGGATTTGCTATGGATAAGGGATGAATTTTTAGGTATGCCAGAAAGGTATAATAATTATACCGTAATTCATGGTCATACTCCAACATTTTATCTAACGGGTGAAGATAAAATATTTGTGAAAAGAGATAAGAATAAGAAAGTAATAAGTATTGATATCGACACGGGATGTGTGTATGGTGGAAAATTAACAGCCTATGGAATTTCCGAGGATAATAGAAACGTAGTTTTACAAGCTGTTTGAAAAATTGGTTTAAACTTCTTTAACCGCCTTTAATTGTCTTTAATTCCTTCTAATTCAAAATACTTCTGTTTTCTAACTTTTTCAAATAATGATATAATTAAAGTTGAATAATATCTTTTGGTTGAGGAGTGAGCCGATGATGAAAAAAATAAAAGATTATTGTAATTATTCTCAGAGCCAGATGTTGAAGCAAATTTTGGAGAATAACGGTATACAAGTATTTTTAAAATCTCCTATTGGAATAGGGGGAGAATACTTCGGTGAGGGGGTAATTTATGATTTGTACGTCGAAGATAAAGATTTTAATAGAGCTAAAGAGATAATTAGTGAGTTTGAGAAAGGAGGAATTACCTTGTCAGAGCTTAAAAAGACGCCCCTTTATGAAAGGCATAAAGAACTTGGAGCTAAGATTGGAGAATTTGCCGGGTGGGAGCTTCCATTATGGTATTCTTCTATAATTGAAGAGCACAACGCCGTTAGAAATTGTGTTGGGGTGTTTGATGTATCCCACATGGGGGAGTTGTTTGTGGTAGGGGAAGATGCTCAGAAATTTGTTAATTACTTGATTACAAATAATGTTGAAAAAATAACCAACGGCAAAATAGTTTACTCACCCATTTGTAATAAAAATGGCGGCATTTTAGACGATCTTCTTGCTTATAAGTTTAACGAAGAAAAGATCATGTTGGTAGTAAATGCATCTAATACTCAAAAAGATTTTGAATGGGTAAAAAGTCAATCTTCTTCTTTTAATGTTGAAGTTATTAACAAGAGTGACGAGTATTGCCAAATAGCTTTTCAAGGTCCAAAATCTCAGGATCAACTGCAAAAATATCTTAAAGATGTTGATCTCGATAGTATAGAATATTATTCTTTTGAAGTTATTCAACTAGAAGGTGAGGAAGTAATATTGTCAAGAACAGGATACACCGGTGAAGATGGTTTTGAGTTGTACCTACCTCCAAAGATCGCTGTAAAAGTTTGGGATCAACTTATACAACTTGCTAGTGAGGTTGATGGCAAACCATGTGGTTTGGGATGCAGGGATACTTTAAGGTTCGAGCCTAAAATGCTTTTGTATGGCAATGATATGGATGAGAATACAACTCCTTTGGAAGCAGGATTAAAATGGACTGTAGATTTTGATAAAGAATTTATCGGTAAGGAAGCTTTGGTGAAACAAAAAGAAGAAGGAATCAAAAGAAAATTAGTGGGTATGGAAATACATGACAAAATGCCTGTAAGACATGGTTATGAAATTTACGTAGAAAATGAAAAGATAGGGTTTGTAACAAGCGGTGTAAAGTCACCTACTTTAGGGAAGAATTTAGCCTTAGGTTATGTGATTAAAGAATTTTCAAAATCTGGAACTATTGTGAGTATAAAAGCTAGGAACAAGTTATTAGAAGCTGAGATTGTGAAAACTCCATTTTATAAAGGGAGTGTAAAAAGCACAAAATAAAAATCAATGCGAAGGGGCGCTTATATCAAGTTTATAAGAATAATAAAAAGAGGTGAGATGTTATAATGAACGATTTTCCATATTTACCCCATACCCAAAAAGACATTGAAGAAATGTTTTCTTTTTTGGGAATAAAAGATATCGACGAACTTTATCGAGATATCCCTGTACTATTCAAAGGTGAGTTGAATATCCCATCCGGTTTGAGTGAAATGGAAGTTAAAGAGAAGTTATCTGATTTGGCTTCGTTAAATAAAAATATAGAAGAATACGGGATTTTTAGAGGTGCCGGTGTTTACAATCATTATATTCCATCTGTTATATATCCTTTAGCTTCAAACAGAAATTTTTTAACCGCTTATACGCCTTACCAAGCTGAAGTCTCTCAAGGTACCCTTCAAATACTCTATGAATATCAAACTCAGATCTGCAATCTTACCGCGATGGAAGTTTCTAATTCATCTATGTATGATGGTGCTTCTGCTTTAGCTGAGGCTATTTTAATGTCAAAAAGAATTAATGGCAAAAATCACGTTTTGATGTCTAAATTGGTTCATCCCGAATATCAGGAAGTGTCAAAAACCTATACTGAAGTACAAGGAATGAATATAGAACAAATTGATTATGTATCTGAAACGGGTCAATTAGATCTAGCAGATTTATCTTCTAAGATTACCCAAGAAACATCTTGTGTTGTGGTTTCGTATCCAAACTTTTTTGGTGTAATAGAAGATTTAAAAGTGATAAGAGAGAAGGTTCCTAATGAGGTTGTTTTCATTGTTGTTACTTATCCAATTTCTTTAGGATTGTTAGAAGCCCCTGGAAAATTTGGAGCCGATATAGTGGTAGGAGAAGGGCAATCTTTAGGAAATACACCTTCTTTTGGAGGACCGGGTTTAGGTATCTTCGCTTCTAAGAAAAAGTATATACGAAAAATGCCTGGCAGAATTATTGGAGAAACCGTTGATCAAGACGGTAAAAGAGGTTTTTGCATGGTTTTACAAACAAGAGAACAGCATATACGAAGGGAGAAATCCACTTCTAATATATGTTCAAATCACGCATTTAATGCTCTTTTAGCTTCTTTGTACATGAACGTGATAGGTAAGCAAGGGATTAGAGAAGTCTCTCTCCAAAATTATCATAAAGCCCATTATTTAGCAAGAAAATTGTTAGAAACTGAAAAATTCAAACCTGTATTTGATGGACCTTTCTTTAACGAATTTGTATTAGAAAGCAAAATAGATCCTGAATTTCTAAACGAAAAGCTGCTGGAACAACATTATTTTGGACCTTTGATTTTAAAGAATTTTTATGAAAATATGGGAAATAACGTACTATTTTGTGCAACAGAGTTGACTAAAAAAAGAGATATTGACTTTTTATGTTCTTTCTTGGAGGGATTATCATGAAATTGATATTTGAAAAATCAGTTAGTGGAAGAAAGTCATATTCACTTCCAAAATTAGATGTCAAAGAGTTTCAGATAGATATTCCACAACATTTAATTAGAAATGAGGAGCCGGAACTTCCGGAACTATACGAAGTTGATATTGTTAGACATTATAATCAATTAGCCAGTTTAAATCATTCTGTTGATAGAGGTTTTTATCCTTTAGGTTCTTGTACAATGAAATACAATCCTTTTTTGAATGAGGAGGTTGCTTCTTTAAATGGATTCAAATTCATTCATCCATATCAAGAAGAAAGAACCATACAAGGTGCTTTGGAATTGATGTATGAATTGCAGGAATTTTTGAAAGAAATAACAGGCATGGATGATGTTACTTTGCAACCTGCCGCTGGTGCCCATGGAGAGCTTACGGGAATGCTCATTATCAGAAAATATTTACAAGAAAATAATTTAGGTCATAAAAATGAGGTTATAATCCCAGATTCTGCTCATGGTACAAATCCCGCATCTGCTGTAATGGCAGGGTTTGAAGTGGTTAAAGTTAATTCGAATAACGAGGGAAGAGTCGATTTAGATCATTTGAAATCTTTAGTAAATGAAAATACCGCGGCAATTATGCTCACAAATCCAAATACTTTGGGATTGTTTGAAAAAGATATTCTGAAGATATCCGATTTGATGCACAAAAACAACGCCCTGTTGTACTATGATGGAGCAAATTTAAATGCAATAATGGGCAAAGTGAGACCTGGAGATAATGGATTCGATGTTGTTCATTTAAACCTTCACAAGACATTTTCCACTCCTCATGGAATGGGAGGACCAGGAAGTGGACCAATAGCGGTTAAGTCTTATTTAAGAGATTACTTACCAAAACCTGTTGTGGGTGTAAAAGAAATTGGAGAGTATTATTTTGATTACGACATCCCTAAAAGCATCGGGAAAGTACGTAGTTTTTATGGTAATTTTTTGGTACTAGTAAAAGCATACACTTACATCTTATCAATGGGAAAAGAAGGCTTGAAGAAAGTTAGCGAACTTGCCACTTTAAATGCGAATTATTTGAAGGAAAAATTATCTAGATTTTTAGATGTTGCTTACCCAGATGTCTGTAAACATGAATTTGTAATCAAGGGGAGTTCGCTGAAAGATTATGGAGTTAGTACATTAGATTTCGCAAAAAGGCTTTTGGATTACGGTATTCATCCTCCGACAGTCTATTTTCCTTTAATTGTGGATGAAGCTATGATGATTGAACCAACTGAAACTGAAAGCAAGGAAACATTGGATGAAGTTGCTGCTATATACGAGAAAATAGTAGAAGAAGCAAAGGAAGAACCACAAAAGTTAAAAAATGCGCCTATGACTTTATCTATCAAAAGATTGGACGAAGTAAAAGCCAATAAGGATCTCAAAGTGAAATTTGATTAAGTTTTGGTAAGCTTGACGTTATATCTAAAAGTATTTATTATATTAGAAAACAGTGAGATAGATACACCGATTTATCTCTCACTGTTTTCTTCTTTTAAACACTCTCCACAGATTCCATAAAAATTGATTTCAAAGGAGTTGATTTTATTGTTTTTTAATTCCTCTTCAGTAAAATTTTTAAAGTTAAATAATTTACGTTCGTCTAAGAAATTTAGCTTATTTAACTCGATATCTTGAACTTTCCCACAATTTTCGCAGATAAAGTGTGCATGAGGGGTAATATTAGAGTCGTAATGGATTTTATTATCAATTAAGATTTCTTTTACTAATCCCGCGTTTTCAAATAATTTTAAAATATTATACACGGACGTGAAAGAAATCCGATTTTCATTATTTTTTACCAACTTTTGATGTAATTCATCAATTGAAGGATGTTCTTCACAGTTAAAAAGCTCAAAAGCAACTTTAAATCTATTTGGGGTAACTTTGATCTTTTTATTTTTTAGTATTTTGATTATACTATTTTTATCATACTTAATTTCCATCTTTACCACCTTAATTTGAATGACTTGATTAATTATAACACAAAATTTTGAAGAGTTATTTGAATTATAGTGAAATTAACAATAGTGTCAAAAAACAAGTGATATAATAAAAAGGTAGTTTAAACGGTGGGATGCAGAACAAAGTGATGCTAAAGTAAGTTTTAGAATTTCTACAGGAAGTATAAATAATGAAAGTTTTTAGGAGGGATATAGTGAGTGATATAAAAAGAATTGGGCTAATGACCAGTGGTGGAGATGCTCCTGGAATGAACGCCGTTATAAGGGCAGTTACTAGAAGTGCAGTTGTGGAAAATATTGAAGTCTATGGATTTTTGAGAGGATTTGCCGGTATATTGGATAAAGATTATAAAAAATTCACATATTCAGATGTTGGTGGCATAATGGAAAGAGGGGGAACCATTTTAAGAACCTCAAGGGTGCCAGAATTTAAAGTTCCCGAAGTCAGAAAAAAAGCTGCTGATATATTGAAAGATTTAGGTATTGATGTGTTGGTTATAATTGGAGGGAATGGAAGTCTTACCGGTGGGAAGTTGTTATCAGAAGAACAAGGAATACCAGTAATAGGCGTACCAGCTTCTATAGATAACGATATAGCCTATACAGATATGAGTATAGGTGTTGATACCTGTCTTAACACAGTGGTTGAAGCCATGCAGAAGTTAAAAGACACCGCGTCTTCACATGAAAGGGCATTTATTGTTGAAGTTATGGGAAGAACATCCGGATACGTTGCATTGATGTCTGGTCTTGCGATAGGTGCTGAAGCTATAATAATACCAGAAGTTCCGACTGATTACGATGCTTTAGCTGAAAAAATGTGGGATGAAAGAAAAAGAGGTAAGATCAATTCAATAATCGTTGTTGCGGAAGGATCTGCCAGTGCTTATACAGTAGCTAGACATTTAGAGAATAGGATTGGTTTTGAAACGCGCATAACGATTTTAGGCCATATTCAAAGAGGAGGCTCTCCAACTGCATTCGATAGGATTTTGGCCTCAAGAATGGGAAATGAAGTAGTAAAAGCAATTAAAGATGGGGATTTTGACGTTATGATAGGCTTGAGTAAAAACGATTTGATTAGAACGCCTCTTGAAAAAGTTCTTTCTGAGAGTAACAAATTGGATATGGAGATTGTGAAGTTGGCGGGGATTTTATCATAGGGCGTTCAAGGGGTAAACCCCTTGAAAATTTCTAAGGCATTGAATCTAAAAAAAGATGTAATTTGGGAAGAAACACCGAAGAGTTCCGTATTTTTTAGGAGGATGGTTATGAACGAAAAAACGGAAAATAAAAAGACGAGAATCGTTTGTACAATTGGTCCTGCTACACGAGATGAAGTAATGATAAAAAAATTGATAAATGCTGGAATGAATGTAGCCAGATTGAATACTTCTCATGATACAATTGCTGATCATGAGAAAACGGTAAATCTAATTAAAAAAATACGAAAAGATATGAATATACCTTTTGCCATTTTACTTGATTTAGAAGGTCCAAAGATTCGAACAGGTAGATTTGATACGGATCAAGTAGCTCTGAAAGAAGGCCAAAAATTTATCTTGACAACCGAAGAGATTGTTGGAAATAAAGAAAAGGTAAGTATAAATTATAAAGATTTGCCTAAAGAAGTTAAAAAAGGAGATTTTATCCTTCTCGATGATGGAAAAATTCGGCTGGAAGTTGTCAGCAGTAATGAAAAAGAAATTGTAACGAAAGTTGTAACTGGTGGTAGTATTACTCATAGAAGAGGGATAAACGTTCCTGGTATAGATATCAGCCTACCACCATTAACAGAAAAGGATGTTGAGTATCTGAACAAGGCTGTTGAATGGAACATAGATTATATCGCTCAGTCTTTCGTTAGAAAAGCTGAAGATATCACCCGAACGAGGAGGATTTTAACTGAATTGGGTATGCCTGATCTTCCTATAATCGCCAAAATAGAAACATTACAAGCCTTAGACAACCTGGAATCGATCATAGAAGAAGCAGATGGGGTGATGGTTGCAAGAGGAGATTTGGGTGTTGAAGCACCTGTTGAACAAATACCTCTGCTTCAAAAGAGGATAATAGAGATTGCAAACACGATGGCAAAGCCGGCTATAACTGCTACTCAAATGCTTGAAAGTATGGTTAATAATCCATTTCCTACAAGAGCCGAGGCTACTGATATAGCTAATGCTATATTAGATGGGACAGATGCTGTAATGTTGTCTGGAGAAACATCGATTGGGAAATACCCTGAGCAAGCTGTCAGAGTTATGTCCAATGTGGCAAAGGAAACCGAGAAAATATTAGAAGAGTACTATTATAAATTCGATTATTCAACATATGGTGGAGGAGATCCTGCTACCAATTCGATAACTATGTCTGCAATAAACATTGCCGAGCAACTTGGCATAGAAGTTGTTGTAGCAACAACATATAGCGGCTACACGGCAAGAGCGCTGTCTAGGTTCAGAAGAAATATAAAAATAGTTGCAGCATCTCCAAGAATATCTACTTATCATCGATTGGCGTTAGTTTGGGGAGTGACTCCTGTTATTATGCAAAGGTTTACCGACACAGATAATATGTTGGAAAGTGTGAGCAATATTGTGAAATCTTTAAATTTTGCCCTACCAGGAGAAAATATCATTGTAACTGCAGGAATCCCTTATGGTTTCTCCAGTAAAACTAATCTTTTAAAGGTTCATGAGGTATGATATGATTTTTTTAGTAGTAAATAATAATTTTTGAGGTGATTTTTATGAATAAAATAGACGAATTAACTCCAAAGAAAATTGTAGAAAAATTAGATAATTATATAATCGGTCAAAAGGAAGCAAAGAAACAGGTTGCTATCGCTTTGAGAAACAGGATTAGACGTTTGGCTCTTCAAGAGGATGTTAGAAGAGATGTTATACCTAAAAATATTCTGATGATAGGGTCTACAGGTGTTGGAAAAACAGAGATTGCAAGAAGATTAGCAGAAGTTGCTAACGCACCATTTGTGAAGGTGGAAGCTACAAGGTTTACCGAGGTTGGATATGTTGGGAAAAATGTAGAGAGTATGGTTAGAGAATTGGTTGATTCTTCAGTTAACATGGTAAAAAAGGAAATGATGGAAGAAGTTAAAGGTAAAGCTCAAAGACTCGTAGAAGAAAGGATAGTAGAGGCACTTGTGCCTTCAAAGAAAAAATCAAAGGCTCAACCCTCATTTATGGACGTTATGCAACTTTTCAATCAAAGCGCTGAATATTCCCAAAATAAGGGATATGATGAAAAAGAAGACGAAAATATTCAAAGAAGAAAAGAAGAATTGTTAGAAAAATTAAGAAATGGTGAATTAGAAGATTTAGAAATAGAAATAGAGGTCGAAGAACAATCTACACCTATGTTTGCTGGATTGGGACCTGAACTAGAAGACATGGGTATACAGTTTGGTGAGATGTTTCAAAATATTATGCCCAAGAAGAAAAAAAGACGGCGAATGAAGATTTCTGAAGCAAGGAAGGTTTTGGAACCTATTGAATCCGAAAAGTTGATAGATCAAGATAAATTAATTCAAGAAGGAATAAGTAGAGCAGAAAATAGTGGCATAATTTTCATTGATGAAATTGATAAAGTTACCTCCAAAGGAGTCTCTTCCGGACCCGATGTATCTAGAGAAGGTGTTCAGAGAGATTTGTTACCAATAGTAGAAGGAACAACTGTACTAACAAAGTATGGTTCAATTAGTACTGATTATATATTGTTTATCGCTGCTGGTGCATTTAGTGAGGCTAAGCCTTCGGATCTAATTCCTGAGCTACAAGGTAGATTTCCAATTAGAGCAGAATTATCTGATTTGACTAGAGAAGACTTCATTAGAATACTAACCCAGCCAAAAAATGCTATATTAAAACAGTATCAATATTTACTTCAAACCGATGGAGTAAAAATTGAGTTCACTGAAGACGGTATTGAAAGAATGGCAAATATTGCCTTTGAGTTGAATGAAAAAGTTGAAAACATTGGAGCAAGAAGACTTTACACTGTAGTCGAAAAAGTTCTTGAAGAGGTTTCTTTTGAAGCACCTGCATCAGGAGAATGGGAATTAAAAATCGATAGCAATTATGTAGACCTAAGATTGGGTAAGGTATATGGTGATGAAGATCTAAGAGAATATATTCTTTAAGAAATGGTGTTGAGCTAATATGTGGTATATTTAAATAATATTTTTGGAAGTGAGTATATATGCGATTAAATAATTCAAAACTTATAATCATAATAGGTTGTGGAAGGTTGGGTTCTGAACTGGCTTTTAAATTAAGTAAATCTTATAATGTAGTAGTTCTTGATAAAGAAGAATCATCTTTTGAAAGATTATCCAAAAGGAATTTTACAGGTTTCACAAGAGTTATTGATACAAGTGATATGGCTGCATTAAAAGATGTGAACATAGAAAAAGCTCATATGGTTTATATTGTAACCCCCGATGATAATTTAAATTTTATGTTAGCCTATGGGATCAAAAAGTTGAATTCGGGAGTAAGAATAGCTGCAAGGGTGAATGATCCTTTGAAGAAATCAATTTTTATAAAAGCAGGATTGAATTTATTTTGCCCCATTGAAGATTCGGTAATGGATTTGGTTAAGGAATTGGAAAAGGAAGTAGTTAAATATGAGTAGAATTTTTTATATCATAGAGGGAGAAATATTAGCTTATTCTTTAGCTAAAAAATTACTCTTGTTGGGTAATGAAGTTTACTATGTGAGCAAGAACAATGAAAATTTGCAGATTTTAGATGGATTAAAGGTAAATTTTCCGGCTCTTGAGTTAGTCAAGCAGGATCCTACCGATATCAAATGGATAGAAAATTTGGATCTGAATAAAAAGGTTGAAGCCTTGATAATCATCTCTGAGGACGATGCATTGAATTTTGTTGTATCTTGGTTGCTAAGACAATATTATGAAGATATAAAAATAATCTCTTTAGTAAACGCAACAGAAAACGAGACTATTTTTAAAGGTATTAATGTCCAAACATTGGTTCCAATTTCTTGGATGCAAAAAATAATTGAATCTTCTTTAATTCATGAAGACATCACAGATTTTTTCAATCCCTATGTGGAAAAGTTATCTATTTTGGAACTTACAATACTTGAAAACGATAAAGCTGTTAATAAAAAATTGAAGGAATTAAAGATTCCTCAGAATTCAATAATAGGAGTATTGATAAGAGAAGACGGAGAAATAATGGTTCCTCAAGGTGAAACAACCATTTATGAGGGAGATAGGTTAATCGTATTGGCGTTAAAAGAACAAGCGGAAGATGTTATAGCAACGTTAAAATCGAGGTGATCTAGTGCCTTCTTACAAATATTTTTTGAAATTAAGGTATAAATCTATCTTTAGAGATACGGGAAACATTATAATCGGTCTTTCTGTTTTAATAATGATGGTAGGTTCTACCGCCTTTATTTATGATTCTTTTAATGATTTTATTCCATTTTTGATTACTGGTATAATATCAATTCTTTGTGGGGGAATATTTTGGTTTATTGGAAGAGGAGAAAAGAGAAATGAATTAAACACACAAGATGCGGTTGTCACTGTTTTTTTTGTTTGGACAATAGCAATTTTACTATCTGCTCTTCCTTTTATTTTTTCTGGAGAATTGAATTTTTCACAAGCTGTTTTTGAATCGACTAGTGGATGGACAACGACAGGGCTTTCAATGTTTTCTGATGTTGAAACGCTGCCACGATCAATCTTAATTTGGAGATCGGTAATGCAATTTGTCGGTGGGGCTGGTTTCGCTATAATTACTGTAATTGTTGCCGGAACTATGGGTGTCGGTATATACCAGGCAGAAGGAAGAAGCCACAACTTAGTCCCAAATTTGAGAGAATCAGCAAGGATAATTATTCGAATCTATTTAAGTTGGACGTTGATAGGTATTTTACTTTTAGTTTTTGTTGGAAAACTTTCTTTTTTTGATGCCTTTAATCATACATTAACTGGATTATCCACAGGAGGATTTTCCACAAGAAATTCAAGTATCGCTTCTTTTGGTAGTTTGAGGGTAGAAGTAATTATTATGTTGCTAATGATTATGGGTGGAACAGGATTTGGAGTACACTATGCTGGATTATTGATGATTAGAAATTTTATTAGGAATCGTAGAGATTACCGATCCAAAAGAATTTCGTTAGTTGAGCTAAGAGAAAGGATCAAATCTGAGCCCTTTTTAAAAAACCCTGAAATTAAGACCATGTTTATAATTTTAGTTATTTCCTTTTTGTTGATTTTTTTATTCACCACACTTGAAATGTACGGCCTTGTAGATGGTTTAGTTCATTCTGCATTTCAGAGTATTTCGACCCTAACAACAACGGGCTTTGCGACAGTATCTTTTTCAAAGTGGAATTATTTTGGATTGTTAATTATGACAATATTGATGATCTTAGGTGGTATGATGGATTCTACATCAGGTGGTTTAAAATTATTTAGGGTTTATATCGCTTTAAAATTGATCATTAACCAGATAAAAGAATTTTTTAAACCTTCTGGAACCACCTTTTATATAGAAGTATACAAAGGAGTGTCAAGAAAGAAAATTGATTTAAACTCAATAAAAAATGTATTAGTAGTCTTTACAATGTATTTTATTACCTATTTCATTGGTGTTTTTATCTTGTTAGCTTATGGTTATCCGCTTCATACCGCTTTGTTTGAATATGCTTCTACTTTATCTACTGTTGGACTTTCTACAGGTATTACCTCAAGTCAAGCTCCCTTAGGAGTGATTTGGACTCAAACATTAGGAATGTATTTAGGACGTTTAGAGTTTTTCGTCATTATAAATGCGATTATAAAATTGTTTAAAGATTTGAGAGAATTTTTTTAAAAATATTCACCGATACTTGAACGACCTTTTGTTTTTCATATTAAAAAACAAATTTAGGAAAGTAAAAAAATACCCGCCTAAACATGTGAGGCGGGTTTATTTTATCCTTTAACTGAACCAGCAAGTAAACCTCTTACGAAATATCTTCCCAATATGATGTAAACTATGAGTGTGGGAAGTGCAGCGATTAAAGCGCCTGCCATTTGAATGTTCCATTGAACGACTTGACTACCAGCTAAATTAACTAAAGCCACCGTTATTGGTTGTTTCGTCGGATCACTGGTTATCGTTACTGCAAACAAAAATTCATTCCATATATTTGTGAACTGCCATATTATTACCACTACAAATCCAGGCATGGATATCGGTAAAAGAATCTTTGTATAGGATTGCCATATGTTTGCGCCATCCACAGAAGATGCTTCTACTAGTTCGTTTGGTATTTCTTCATAGTAGTTTTTAAACATCAGGGTTGTAATTGGTATTCCGTATATAACATGGGTTATAATCAAAGCCGGTATGGTACCGTATAAACCTATTGCTTGAAAGAACTGTATCAGTGGAAATAATACACTTTGATAAGGTATGAACATCCCAAAAAGTATGAGAGCAAATACAATATTTGAATATTTGAATCTTAATTTTGAAAGGGCAAAGCCGTTAATTGAACCAATCATTGCAGATATTAAAGTAGCAGGTATAGTAAGGTAAAAGCTATTTTTTAGATTTGGACCTAACCTTGCAAACGCAGCTTTGAATCCTTCAATGGAAAACTTACTTGGTAGTTTCCACATGTTTGATATGGAAACTTCTTCAAATGGCTTAAAGGATGTGCTTATAGTTACATAAAACGGTAGAACATAAAATATTGTGAACACAGCAAGTATAATATAATAAATGGTGAGTGAAGTTTTATTTGTTTTCTCCGCCATCATCTTTCCCCCCTAAAGGAACTGTACAGATAAGGTATTATAACGGCCGCCACCATTATCAGCATTATTATTGCGATGGCTGATGCGATTGCGTATCTGTTGGATCTAAACATCTGTTCAAACATATAAATAGCGGGCATATCGGTAACGTTATTAGGTCCGCTTCCAGTCATAGCGTATATTAAATCGAATATCTTTAGTGACATGTGTCCTATTACTATCATTGCACTAAGGGTTATTGGTCTTAGCATTGGGAACTTTATCCGCCAAAACAATTGAGTACCTGTTGCCCCATCCACTTGTGCAGCTTCTATCATCTCTTCAGGTATTGCTCTAAGCCCAGCTAAATACATTGCCATTACGTATCCCGACATCTGCCAGGTTGCTGCAATTATCACTGGTATCAACGCTAGATTGAATTTACCTATCGATTGTGTACTTGTGTACCACATCCATTGTAAATTAGACCATCCAAGGTTTTCAAGTAATAGGTTAATTCCTTGTGGTGAGGTTGGTATGTTTCCTGGTGCGAATATCCAACCCCAAACAGTACCTGTTACTACATATGAAATTGCCATGGGGAATAAAAACAAGTTTTGAAAAAAACTTGAACCTCTCAATTTTTTGTCAATAATATTAGCTAAAAATATACCAAGTATTATACATCCTGCAAGGAAAAATAATGTGAAAAATAATGTGTTCCATAAATCTGTTTGAAATCTGGGGTCGTTGAATAATCTTTGATAATTTCTCAACCCCACAAATTTATACTCTCCACTCAACAATGAGGTGAAACTGTTCCAGTTAGAAGTCGATGTTCTTATTGTCAAAAATATGAAATAATAGACAAATATACCAATGAAAGCCAAAGAAGGTAAGATTATAAAAAATCCTGCTCTTGCCTTTTTCTTTTGAACAGACATACATATCTCTCCTTATAGATAGTGGAATATCAAAAACCTCGGCCCAGAAAGGGCCGAGATTAAGTTATTCTTATGTTAATCTGTGAGTAGATTTACGTCTTCAGCAGCCCATAGTATCATTTGTTTGGCTTGTTTTACGTTTTTAGTAGTTACTAAGTTGTTAATGGCATCGTTGAATGAAGTGACAAATGCTTCAGGTGCAGCAGAACCGTGAACGATGGATGGTGAGATGATGAGAGTTTTGAAATCCTCAGCTGTTTGAATCAAGTATGGATCGTCTCCTGGGTCTGCATCCATTCTTGCTGGGATAGAACCTTTAATTGGGTTAAACAATGATTGAGCCCTTGTGGAAGCTAGGTATTCCAAAAGGATCAATGCATTTTCTCTATTTGGAGCATTCTTTGGCAACCCAAAGGTATCAGATATTAGCACAAACACAGCTTGTGTACCAGGTAATTCAAACCATCCAAAATCTTCGCCTGGTATCCAACCTAAGGTTTTGAAGTACCCTTCTGCCCAGTCACCCATTAAGTTGAAAACGGCTTTGTCTTCGTACAACAGTCTTGAAGCATCTTGCCATTCCAATGCTGCATGGTCTACGTTTACGTAGTTCATAAGTTGTACCATTTTTTCTAAAGCATTGTCAAGTCTTTTATCATTGAAAGATAGTTCGCCGTTAAATAATTTGTTGTAATTTACGGCTCCAAATTCAGCTACCATGAGATTCTCTGCAATTTGACCCGCTTCCCATTTGTTTTTATCTCCCATTGCAAGTGGAGTGTAACCAGCAGCTTTCGCCTTTTCTAAAGCATTTATGAATTCGTTCCATGTTTCGGGTTCTTTTGTCAAACCTATTTCGTTAAATAACTTCTTGTTGTAGAATACAACGTTGCTTCTATGCACCGTCAAAGGGATTGAATAAACTTCACCTTGATAACTTACTATGTCTATTAAACCTTCTGGGAATTTGTCGTATACTCCCCAGGATTTGAGATAGTTTGTTAGTGGTTCCATTAGTCCTGGTAATACGTATGTATCTGTTAACTCCCAACCAGCGTGTACTTGGAATGTGTCTGGTGGGTTTCCGCCTAGCATTCTTGTTTTTAAAACTGCTTTGGCGTTTGTTCCTGCTCCACCGGCAACAGTTGCATTGATTACCTGAATGTTTGGATATAATTCATTAAAATCTTGAATAGTTGCTAGCAGAGCCTCTTCTTCTCCTCCACCTGTCCACCAGCTGAATATCTCTACCTGCCCACTTTGGGCAAAAATCATAGTGAAACTTAATACACTTAGAAGTACTATGCCTACTAACTTTTTCATACTACTCTACCTCCTTTTTGAGAATTTGTAATGCCTTTAGAAATTCAAAAACTCTCCTTTTTATTTGAGACTGTTGTAAGAGACGCTTTTATCATTGTTTAGCAAAAACTGATAAGGAGAAGCTACGATGTGTTCGATTGCAATTGAGGCAGCGCCGAACAAAAGTGCATCTTCTTTCTTTGAAGCAACTAAAATTTGTGGGACTTTATCTGAAAAGGTGTATTGCTCAACTATTTTTTTTATTTCTCTGATAACAGAGTTCCCTGCTTTTAAAATTCTTCCCCCTACAATTATCGCTTCGGGATCAACCGTGTTTACAAGGTTAACTATCCCTAAGGCTAAAAATTTACTGATATCATCCAAGGCTTTTTTAATTTCATCTGAGTTTTTTGATTCGTTTAAAATTATCTCTAACGGGAGTTTAAAGTCATCTGCCAACCTCGATAAACCCCCGAAGCTTTCCAAAGGAATAAAATCCTTAGTCATAAATGTGTGGCCAATTTCCCCGGCGGAGTTAGAAGCTCCAGAATATAACCTTCCGTTTATAACAATTCCTGCTCCAATTCCAGAATCTCCAACAACAAATACATAATTGTTAAATTTTTTCCCATGTCCAAACCACTTTTCACCTAAAACAGCACCGTTTGCATCATTTTCTAGCCAAATTGTTTTTTTATAGTGTTCTTCTAGTTGTTCAACAAGTGGGTAATCTTTTAGTAGCGGGAATGGATGAACGGATCGTAAAACTCTTTTTTGGCTATCTATTAATCCCGGCATAACGATACCAATACCCTTAATTTTGTTATTATCAACCTTGGAGTTGTTAATCAATTCATCAATTATTAAAATTAGGTCTTTTAATACATCAGTCGGTCTTCCATATGAATTTATTTCTTTTTCAACAGTCTTGATTTTTTTGCCTTTAAAATTAAATATTCCCGTACGTACAATGTTTACACCGAATTCAACACCTATAACATAAAAAGCATCTTCTTTGAGCCTTATTAGTTTTCGTTTTCTGCCTAATTTACCATCGACAGTTCCAACTTCTTCTACTAAATCCCTGAAGATTAATTCATTTACGATATTTGTGATAGTAGCGTTTGTTAGACCTGTTATATCAGCTATTTCTGATCTTGTACTAGTTCCTTTAGAGTTTAATAATTCTAAAACTAATGATCGATTGCGTTCTTTAACTAATTCAATATTGTAGGTTTTATTTGCCATCAGTAAACTCCTTTGCTTTTCATTTATATTAGATTAAGTGACCCTAAAACTTAATTAATAGAATCTCTCTGCTTCTTTCCCCACTCTTCTAAAAAATGGACCTTCGGTCCACAAAACCGTGAGAGTGATGAGGGCTCCGCCCTGTGACCCTTTCAAAACAAAAAGCTTTTTTGAAAATCGTTTTATTTTGAAATTATTTCTTCTACTTTTAATTTAAATACATTTTTATGCTAATGTCAAGTCTGGTTATTAGCGTTTAAACACAATTATTACCATTTAAAAGCGATTATTTGAGAAAATCTAAAGGAATCTTACTTTTATTTATTTAAAAAAATTATACTCTAATCTTTTTATAGTATAATACTTGAACGACATTGTTGTTTTCATTTTAAAACAACAATGAATACTGTTCATTATTGGTATACGGAGTATAATTTTAAAAAAATGTTGATTAATAAATTCTTTGAGGTTGTTTTCGAAGAAATTGGAAGTTAAAGTCACCTGTAGAAAAATACTTTAAATGTTGTACCAACCATCCATTTTGATTCAAATTCAATTTTATAATTTGCTAGTTCGCATAAATATTTAACAACGGCTAGGCCTAAACCCGATCCTTTCGCATAATTCTTGGCTTCAGCACCGCGATAGAATCTTTCAAAAATTCTTTTTTGTTCTTCTTCTCTTATACCTATACCTTCGTCCTCTATTTTGAGTTGATCCGTTAGGAAATCAATGTATATATCAGAATTTTCGTAAGAATATTTAATTGCATTGGAAAGTAAATTTCTGAAGATTGTGTAAAGTACAAATCTATCGCTTTTAATAGATTGAATTTGGCAATTGAAGTGTAGTTTTACAGATTTTTCTTGTATTTTTTCATAAAGGTCTTTTACTATTTCTTCGTATAGTGCAGTGGGATTAATCGTTTCTTTTTTTATTTCGTATTCTCCAAATTCTGCTTTTGAAAGAAGCGTTAGCTGAGAAATGATATTTTCGATTCTGTCAAGAGATTCATCGATTTTTGTAACTTGTTTTATAAATTGATTGTCTTTCATGAAGTCTTTGAGTATTTGAGTATTTCCTTTGGCGATAGTGAGAGGGGTTCTAAGTTCGTGGGATACTGAAGTTATGAAATCTTCTTTTACTTTTTTTAATAATTCAAATTCTGTTTTGTCTTGTAATATAAGAATTTGATATTCTTTTTTGAAAGTGAGTTTGCAAAATTTACTGTACCCTTCAAAAAAATATATATTTGTTTCTATTTCAAAGTCTTCATTATTCAATATATGTTTTGCAAGTTGATCGATTTCATTGAAACTTATAGTGTTCAATAATTCTTTGTTTTTTACAAATCCCCATGTTTTGGCGGTTGCATTTACATTAAGGATATTTGTTTTATTTTCTAACTGTAATACTGCGTCTTCCAAAGAATCGAATATCTCAAAGTCAAATGAGTTAGTATTTTTCATCTTTATTTCTCACCGTTGTTATCTACTGTATAAGCATTTTTATTGAATTTGTATCCAACGTTTCTAATAGTTTTAATCCAATTTTTTCCTATTTTTGATCTGATCATACTTACGTGTACATCTATTACCCTATCTGTAATAAATTCATCTCCAAACCAAATTTTATCTATAATTTCTTCTCTTGTGTAGACTTTTTCTGAATTTCTAGCTAAAAGATCTAGTATTTCGAACTCTTTTGAGGTCAATTCAATATTTTTTCCTTCATATCTTACTGAATAATTTTTTGAATATATTTCCATGGGTCCAAAAACCATTTTATTTTCAGATTTTTTGATTCTTTTTAATAATGCTCTAACCCTCGCTGTAACTTCTCTAGGATTGAAAGGTTTAGTAATATAATCGTCTGCTCCTGATTCGATTCCTAAAATTTTTTCTCCATCTGTATTTTTTGCAGAAATGATTATGATACCTATTTCTCTATTCAAAGCACGAACCTTTGGTAATTCATCAACGGCGTCTCCATCAGGTAACATTAAATCTAATAAGATTAAGTCAATGTTTGACTCTTTGTTCAAAACATTCCTCATTTGCGATAAAGTGCCAGCTTCAAAGATTTCAAAATCTTCTAAACTAAGATAAGTTTTTAATATATCTCTGATATCTTCATCGTCTTCAACAATAAGAACTTTAGGCATGAGAAAGCCTCCGTTTATAGATAGTCTTCGATTTCCTCTCCTGTTTCTATGTAAACTATTTCTTCACATAGGTTGGTAGCGTGATCGGCAATTCTTTCAATGTCTCTTGCCAACAATATATATGGTATGACAAGTTCTTTGTTAAATGTTTCATCTTGTAATTTTTTCACAGCTATTTTTCTAACTTGATTTTCTAGTTCGTCTACTTCATCGTCTCTTTTCCAAATTTTTACAGCTTCTTCAATGTTTCTTTCTCCAAATGCTTTGTATGAGTCTTTTATCATCTCTAAAGATATACCGAACATCTTTTTTATTTCTTTATTATTAACTATGTCTTTTAAATCAATATGTGCATAGGTTTTAGTTTTTTCAGCTATATTGCAAGAGAGATCCCCTATTCTTTCAAGATTGTTTGCAAACTTTATCATTGTTACGGCGTATCGCAAATCTTTGGCTAAAGGTCGAAATCTTGCAACGATTTGATAGACTGATTCTTCAATTTGACGGTTTAAATCATCTATTTGATCATCTGCTTTTAAGACTTTTTCAGCTAATTCAAGATTTTTATCTTCTAACGCTTTAATAGAATTTTCAAACGATCTTAATACAATAGTTAAAAGCTTGGATATTTCACTTGATAATCGTGTCATTTCAGTTTCAAAATGTGTATAGTCCATTTATTTCACTCCCTAATGTACTTTTCGTTGTACGTTTATCTATTCTATTTTTAGCTAATTCTACCATTTAGATAATCTTCTGTCAATTGTTTTTTCGGGCTCTTTATAATGTTTTGTGTTTTTCCAGATTCTATGAGCTCTCCTTGAAACATAAAATACATATAATCTGAAATCCTAATAGCTTGGGCTAGGTTATGTGTAACAATAATTATAGTATAATTTTCAGATAAGTGTTCAATTAAATTTTCTATTTTTTGTGTTGCTATAGGATCTAGGGCGGATGTAGGCTCATCCAATAGGATTATTTCTGGATCAATGGCGATAGCTCTGGCTATACACAACCGTTGTTGTTGTCCACCAGAAAGGGAACTCGCTGGCTTGTTGAGATCGCCTTTTACTTCATCCCATAAAGCAGCTCTTTTTAATGCTGTTTCAATGATTTCATCCATTTTTCTTCCGTTCCTTGAAGTGTGTAACTTTACACCGAATGCAATATTATCGTAAATAGACATCGGGAAGGGAACGGGTTTTTGAAAAACCATTCCTATTTTTTTTCTCAATTGTGATAAATCAATGTTATTTTCATAAATATTTTTCCCTTCAAATATTATTTCTCCCTTAGTTCTATATCCTGGAATTTCATCGTTGATTCTATTAATGCTTCTTAACAACGTTGATTTTCCACAACCCGAAGGTCCTATTATTGCACTGACTTTTTTCTTTTTAATTTCCATATTTATATCTTTTAGAGCTTGTTTTTGATTGTACCAACCATTAAAATTTTTAATTTCTATCGCAATTTCATTTTCTTCGCTCAACTTTTTTGATTCCCTCCTCTTATTTTAAAGGCTATAGAGTATATCACTAAGATAAGTATAATTAAGAATGCTGATGTAGCTTTTGCCATCCATTGTGCATTTTCTCCGTATGCCATAGTTATAAAGTATATATGAGTTGGGAGGGTCATAACAGGATCAAGTAATGAATTCGGTAACTGAGTTGAATAGAAAACTGCACCAGTCAATAATACAGGGGCGGTTTCTCCAATTACTCTTCCTGAACCAATTAATATAGCGGTTATTATTCTATTTCTTGCAGCTGGAAATAGTATTTTGTAAATAGTTTCGGTTTTTTTTGCTCCTAATGCATAAGCTGATTCTCTTAGTTCTCTTGGTAGAGAGGCAAGCGCCTCTTTCACTGATGATGATATTACTGGTAAAGTCATTATAGCTAAGGTTAAACTTCCGCTAAGAAGTGATGTTCCAAATCCAAGAGTTATAGAAAAAAGAGCTAATCCAAACAATCCGTAAACAACCGAAGGAACACCAGATAACGAGGTAACCGAAACGTCAATTATTCTTCCCAATCTTGATTTTGAGCCATATTCTGAAAGGAAGGTACCTGTTAAAACTCCTATAGGAATTGAAAATAATAGTATGAAAAATATCATCAGAAGACTTCCTAATATAGCTGGTCCAATTCCTCCTGCAGTCATACCTTGACTTGGATATTCAATAAAAAAGGCTGGGGTAAAATATCTTGCACCATCTACTATAACTATTATAATTATTGCCATTATTATACCAAATGCAATATAACTTATGATCCTGAAAATGATTGAAATTATTGAATCTATTCCTGTTTGTTTCTTCAATTTTTCCAACTCCTCGTTACTCTCCTAGATATCATCGTTAAAATAAAAGATATCGTTAACAAAATCAAGCCAGCTACAAATAACGCAGAATAATGAACACTTCCAATTGGTACTTCACCCATCTCACTAGCTATAACAGCGGTTAAAGGTCTAACCGGATCCCATATTGATTTAGGAATTATAGCAGCTCCTCCAGCAACCATTAATACAACTATAGTTTCCCCTATAATTCTATTTATTGTTAGAATTATTGAATTCAAAATTCCTGATAATGCAGCCTTACTCACTATTCTAAATCCAGCAGTGAATCTGCTTGCCCCCAAGGCTAATGCACTTTCTTTTAGACTGATATCAATTGCTGATAATGATTCCTGCATAAGGGATGCAGCATATGGTAGAGATAAAATTGATAGACCAATTGCTGCTAAAAGTAAGTTACCTGAGGACCAAGCACCAAAATTCATAAGGATCGGTGAAACATAAATAAATAAGAATGTACCAATTATAACAGTGGGTACTCCAGATAGCAAATCTATTGCTGATTTTATAATTTTTTGTTCTGCGTTTGTGGCATAATCGTACAAGAAAAATGCAATTATATACCCTATGGGTATAACTATAATAGAAGCAAATCCAGTTAATATGAAAGACCCTACTATCATTGCCAACATGCCATATTCTGGTGGATCATATGTTGGATACCAGTATTTACTAGTAAAAATCTCAGCCCCAACTTCTGTCAGGGCTGGAATAGTTTCTCTTATGATAAAGATGAATAGACCAATTAATGCTACTATTCCCACCATTGCAACTGCGGTAATTATACTTTGATTTATAATATTTTTGAAATCTCGTCTATTCACAGAAAAAGCACTCCTTTTAAAGGATTAACTTTTAAAATCCGTATGCTGCTACATATCCAGCCTGTTCAACTAATTCTTGACCTCGTTTTGATAGCCCAAATGTCAAATACTGTTTTACCGGTCCGGTTTCAGGGTAACCGTTTGTTGCATCAACAAACATATACAATGGCCTTGAAATTGGATAAACAGAATTTAAAATATTCAATTTTGTTGGTTGTACACCATCAACAGATAAAACCTTTACGTCGTTAGTTACATATCCTACTCCTGTATAAGCTATCGCATATTGGTTTTTAGCAACCGATTGAATTTCTGCTTGTGTTGATTCCAGCATTTGAACTGTTGGTGCCATTCTTTTACCCTCTAAAACTTTTTCTACGAATGTTTCGTAAGTCCCTGAGGCGGAGTTTCTTGAATATACGACAATCCTTTGGTTTGGTAAATTCGTATTCAATTGGTTCCACCTTGTGATTTCACCAGTGTAAATCTTTGCCAATTCTTCTATAGAGATTTCATCTATTCCAAGATTGGGATTAACAATAACAGCTATTCCATCGTATCCTAAAACTACGGGAATGAAATACTTTCTTTCTTCGGACATTTGTTCCAATTCTGATTCTTTAAGCCATCTGCTCGAGTTTGCGATGTGTGTTGTTCCGTTGAATAAAGCAGCAATACCTGTTGAAGAACCTGCACCTTCCAATGTTATTGATAAATCGGGATACATATCTTTTAGCTCTTCTATCCAGAGTTGTGCTACTGGAAAGATCGTGTTTGAACCTTTTATAACAAGTGTTTCTGCGAAACTGAAAAGGGCTATACCCACTAAAACTAACGTTAATAATACCTTCTTCACAATAATTCCCTCCTTAATTTAAGTCTTCGATGTAATTATAACAATCTTTTTTTTGGATAAAATCAAGTGATGTTAAGAAATATTAAGGAGGAACTCCACTTATATTTAAACATACTGTATGGGCCTAAAAAATAAAATTGATATTACATTTTGATAAATTTTTTTGTCTTTAATTTTTTTCAATATTTCAAAAATTTGTGCTATAATTATATTGTACCTTAATTTACAAGACCTAATTGAGCTTTTTTAAGAAACGTTAAGAGGTGTTTGATTATGTTGATAGAATCGAAAAGTTACGAGAAAGAGGTTGAAAAACTATTAAATGTTAGGCTTACTAAGAGAGGAAAAGAAAGAATAAGAGCAGCTTATGATTTAGCTGAAACTGCACATAATGGTCAATATAGAGATTCTGGTGAGGAATTTTTTGAGCATCCAAAAAGTGTTGGATTGATACTCGCCGGTTTAAAAATGGATGTAGATACTATAATAGCTGGTCTTTTGCACGATGTAGTTGAAGATTGCGGCGTTCCAATAGATAAAATAAAAGAACTTTTTGGAGTCGATGTTGCCAATATAGTTTCAGGTGTTACCAAGATCAGTAATCTAAAGCTCAATGAACGGCTAAACGAAAAAGACATGAAGTCTTTAGAGAAAGTGGAAACTATAAGAAAGATGCTTTTTGCTATGTCCGAGGACATAAGAGTCATAATCGTTAAATTGGCTGATAGATTACATAATATGAGAACTTTGGAATTTGTCGACAGAAAAAAGCAAATAGCCAAAGCAGATGAAACTTTAAAAATATACGCGCCTATAGCCCATAGATTGGGTATTTATAAGATCAAGGAAGAATTGGAAGATTTATCTTTTCGTTATTTGTATCCAGATACGTATTTTGATTTAAAGTCTAAAATCGAGGAAAAATTAAGACTTGGACAAAATAGATTGAACGAATATGCCCAGATTATTAAACATGAGCTAGATAATCAAAAAATCAAAGCAACTGTTGAGGGTCGTTCTAAACATTTATATAGTATATGGGATAAAATGATTCGAAAAGGGAAAACTTTAGATGAAATCTATGATTATATTGCTCTTAGAATAATTACCGAAGATCAGAATAAATGTTACGCTGCTTTGGGAATAATACATTCTATTTGGTCCCCTATTCCAGGAAGGATAAAAGATTATATTGCAACCCCTAAATTCAATGGTTACAAATCACTCCATACCACTGTTATAACCCATAAAGGAGATCCTTTAGAAATTCAAATTCGAGATTGGGACATGCATCAAGAGGCCGAATATGGTTTAGCTGCTCATTGGGTTTATAAAGAGGGTGTTAGTCAGGAAAAGTTGAAATTTTTAGCCGATCTGATGGAGTTACATAGATATATAGCTCAAAATGCTTTTGAATTGAAAGATATCGAAACAAACCTTCTCTCAAAAGAAATTTTTGTATTTACACCTAAGGGAGAAATAATTCATTTGCCTAGAGGAGCAACACCTATTGATTTTGCTTTTGCTATTCATACTGAGGTTGGCAATCATTTTTCGGGAGCGAAAGTCAATGGTAAATTAGTTCCTATCTCATACAAATTGCAGACTGGTGACATAGTAGAGATAATGATCAATAGAAATTTTCAAGGACCTAGTATTGATTGGTTAAAATATGCTCATTCTCCTAAGACCGTATCAAAGATAAAAAAATATTACAGGCAAAAAAATGAAGTTGAGTTAATAGAAAGAGGTAAGGACAAGTTTAGAGAGCTCTCTAAAAAACTTAATTTTTCCATGGATGAAATTCTTGAAAAGTTGAAGGAAATAGGATTTTACATTAAATACAATATAAAAAGTGACGATGAATTTTTCATTAAACTCTCTTTAGAAGATATTAGTGTTAATACTATTAGAAATATTTTTACTCTAAACGAAAAAGAAGAAGATGCGATTCCTACTGTCGAAAAACCCACCTCAAGTAGAAAAGGGATCTCCGTTCTTGTTGATGGTGAAGGAGGAGTTGAAAGCTATTTTGCTAAATGTTGTATGCCGGTTCCAGGAGATGAAATTATAGGTGTTATAACTCGAAGAGGAATCGGTATTCATAGAAAAGATTGCACTAATATTCAGGATATAGATGAAAGTAAAAAGGTAAATGTTGAATGGAATGAATACAATCAAAACAAATTTTCTACCGTATTATTGATGGATGTGGAGAGCAAAAATGTTTTAAATAACGTAAGAAATATTATAAA
Organism: Petrotoga olearia DSM 13574; assembly: GCF_002895525.1. GTDB lineage: Bacteria > Thermotogota > Thermotogae > Petrotogales > Petrotogaceae > Petrotoga > Petrotoga olearia. Next base: position 176,152 of record NZ_AZRL01000021.1, on the reverse strand, counting down.
TAATGAAGGTGGACATATAGAAAAATTCGAAATGAGAAGTAATTCTAATTTTCTTAACCTTAGAATATATTTATCCGTTCAGAATTTAAAACATCTGAGTCTTTTAAGTAATAAATTAAAAAATTCTAAGGGTGTTTATTCTGTTAGGAGGGTATAATTTGAGGGCTGTAGTTCAAAGAGTTGCACAAGCATCTGTTACTGTTTCTGGTAATACTATTGCTCAAATAGGAAAAGGGCTCCTAGTTTTTCTGGGCATTTCAAAGAGCGATCAAGAATCAGATATTAATTGGATGACTGATAAGATAGTAAATCTGAGAATTTTTGAGGACGATCAAAACAAAATGAATAGATCTTTACTAGATGTTAATGGTGAGTTGCTTATTGTGTCTCAGTTTACTTTATACGGTGACTGTAGAAAAGGGAGAAGACCATCTTTTACTGATTCCGCAAATCCGGATGATGCTAGAGCCCTTTATGATAAGTTTATTTCTTCTATTATAGAGAAGTACACTTTAAACGTTCAGCAAGGGGAATTTCAAGCTCATATGAGAGTAAATATTGTCAACGATGGTCCAGTGACTTTACTTTTAGATTCACAGAAGCTGTTTTGAATTTAATAAATATCATTTGATCGGAGGGATTTTATGAAAGAAGTTGAAGTTACCGTTTTTGTCTACAACGAAGATCCATTTGAAGCCCACATTTCATCTGAAGGTGTAGAATCAGGAGTTAATCAATCTAATGTTCACAAAATATATTTAGGTTACGAAAAACCTCAAAAAGGCGTGGTTGTTAAATTCAAACTACCTAACGGTGAGAAAAAATACGTTAGGGGTGAATAGCTGATTCTATCTCATTTATAATTTCACTAATATCAATTGGAGAGAAGTTTAATATCTCCTTTTTTATTGATTCAAAGGTATCTATAAAGTATTTATTTTGGTTCCCTGTACTTATTTCCAGGGAACATTCTATTAATGCTGCTATTAAATCCGATGTTTTCACGTATGGCCCATAATCATTTTCAAACGGTGCATAGATATACTGTTCAAACTTTTTAATCTTCTCTTTTATTATACTTTTATTGTTGTACCAATCTTTAATGAAATCCTTTTCTATCTCTCCTATTATTTCTTCTAAGCCGCTTACTTTTCTTTTAGTCGGGCTAATGACGTCTCCTGTAAAGGCTTCCGGCAAGTCATGGAGTATCGAAGCAATCATGATATCGTAAATTTGCTTAACTTGCAAATTAGCTGTCAAAGCTAAAATGTAAGAGATTAAAAAAACAAAGAAGGTATGAGAGGCTACCGAACTTTTAATATTTCTATGATTTTTATTCCACCTTGTCATAGTTACAAGTCTTGTGGATATCTCTAGTAGCTCATTGGCTAATTCTTCTATTCCTTTTTTATCTTGTATATCCATATTTTTTATTTTCGTTTGGTTTTTTCTTTTTGGTTCTTTGTAATATTCGGGAAAGACTCTTTCGTTAATACTGGCTTCTTTTTGGGCGACAAGGAGGTTTATCATCTTAATTTTTTGATCAGTTTCTTCATCAAAGGTATAATGAATTAATAGTTTTGGGCTAATATTGCTATCAAAATTTGATTCTACTTCTTTATAGGTTTTGTTAATCACTTCATCCCAAAGTTTTTTGCCTTTTTCTTCAATTTTGCTTTTGGTAGCCAATGATATGTCTGATAATACTATTTTAGGAATCGCTTCATATATTTTGTTGTGCAGTATTTTTACCAACTTTTCTTCTGAGTCGTCAGAAAATACAAATAAACTTAAAAGAAGATTGTTGTATATGTTGTCAGATTCGCTAAATCTTACAATTGCAGGATTATTATTCCATCTGTAAACTGTAAACAAATTAGAACTTTCTAAAAGGAAATTACCAATGTTCATAAAGAGATCCGCAAGGAACTCATCACTTCCTTAAGAGGCGGAAGCCCGTTTCAGTGATGAGAGGAATGCAGAATTTTCCCTCCTTTCCCATAATAGAGTTTTAGTTTTACTTACCAGGATTAAATCTTTGCTTTTCGCACTTCTATGAATTACTGTACCATCAAGTTTTCTTATATCAAAGTATCCAGTTGAACGTCTTCCAAATATGAAACATTCAATACCGTTGTATTTTATTTTATCAAACAATCTAAAGCCATGTACTAGATAAGGTGCTTGGTTAAGCTTCCTTGTTCCTCCCTTTAGAATGTTAGCTTTGTGTATTTGTCTATTGTGTCGTCTAACTTCTTTAATGTGATAATAATACTCTAGTTGTTTTGCTTGAGGATGACCACTAATACATAAGGCGTCTATTATATGTGTTTTAGTTAAACTATTTTGTATCCTTGTATTTTTAGTGATATATCCATAAGTTAGATGAACGTTAGAATACAAATCTTTCAATCTATTGTATAATGTCCATCTCATAATATTCATAGAGGTAGCACCTTTAAATTTTTGTCCTCTTTTAAAATCCAATTTAATTTTTCCATCGTGGTAATCCTTATGACATGTTTCACACAATGTAATTAAATTACTAGGTGCGTTCCCACCTATTTGTCTACTTTCGATGTGGTGAACATTGAGTCTTTTATCTTTACTTTTGCCTTTGCAGTGTTGACAGGTATAGTTATCTCTCCATAGAACATATTCCCTTACATTCCAAAAATCTAATTGTTCACCTTGTTGGTATTGTTTGCCTTCAATATTAGGGTTCTTAATCTTTTGTATATCGAAACTTGCAACTTCTACTACAATTTTTGTAATAGGAAGTATGCTATGAACTAGATCGATCAGTTTAATGTGCGACTTTATTTTATGTTCTACTGACGGTGCAAGCCATCCTTTGTTCTTACTGTGGACACGATTTAAAAAGCGTGGTTTTCTATACCTTGTTTTTCTGAAACGTCTATCTCTACGATACTGTCGTTTCTGAGATATAAGTTTAGGTATATCATCTCTTATTTCAACTTCTGCTGCAAAAAGTTCCTTATTTTCAGTAGTAGCAGACAATCCTACAGTTTTACTTCCTGCATCTATTCCCAAAGTAATAGGTTGTTTATAACCGCTACTACCATAGAGCAGTTGAATGGTAAAAGGTTCTTTTCTAACAACCTTAGCTTTACCATCTTTAAGTAGTTTTCTTGCCTTTGAAGGTTTACAAGGCATAAGAGGTTTCCCATATTTGTTTAAAATGTACACTAACATAAAGTGTACCTCCTTAACGGAGTTATTCTCCTTCCCCAATGTTATATAGGCTTTTTACGTTTAGCTCACTATCCCTACCCCTTAGGATTGTTTAAAGCTAAACAACAGAGCGACAGACTAGGAGAGACATCCGAAGGTGTTATGACCTATATAACGTAGCCCGATAATCTTCCTTTAGGGGCGTGAGCCTGTTTGATCCTGGCTGAGGGTAGTCAACTAAGGCTTATTCATCATAAGCCTCTGTCTTTAGACGGTGGGTAGTTGACTCAATCACCTTCTTCAATTAATTCAATATTTAGCTTTTGTATTTCTTAATTATTTTAACACATTTTTTAATTTATGATTATTTGAATTGATGGTATAATTTAAAATGTATTTTTAATTGTTAATAAGAGAAAGGGGTTTATAAGTGAAAAGTATTTTCATAGCCGGCATTTCTGGATCAATTGGTCAACAAGCATTAGAAGTTTTAAAAAAAGAATGGTTTAAAGACAATTTCAAAATTGTAGGTGGATCCGTTTATAAAAGTTGGGATAAATTGAAAGAAGCAATTAATAAATACAGTTTGAAGAGTGTTGGGATAGTTGAGAGTAATGAAAATATTTCTAAAACTTTTAACGGATGTAGGGTTTTTACGGGTGTAGATGCTGTTGAAAGGAGTATGGAGTTTTGTAATCCTGATTATTCACTAATTGCTACTTCTGGCTTTTCCGGTGTTCAAAACACCTTAAAAGCTATCGATGTTTCTCAAAGGGTTTGTTTGGCAAATAAAGAATCGATTGTATGTGGTGGTAATTATGTTTTGGATTATGCTGCTAAGCTTAAAAGAGAAATAATACCAATTGATAGCGAACATAGTGCAATATTCCAACTTTTAATGGGAGAAACCTCAACCCCTGAAAAAATTATATTGACGGCTAGCGGAGGTTCTTTAAGAGATTACCCTGTTGAAGCCCTTGAAAATGTTTCAGTGGATGAAGTATTGAACCATCCTGTTTGGTCGATGGGAAAAAGAATAACCGTTGATTCTGCATCGATGGTAAATAAGTCTCTTGAATTATTTGAAGCCTATTATTTATTCAAAATAAAAAATATTGATGTCGCAATCAATCGAAACAGTAGAATTCATTCTATGGTTCAATTTTCTGATGGGGTAATTAAGATGCATTACGGACTAGCCGATATGAAAATTCCAATAGCTTTTTCGATTTCTTATCCTGAACGAAATTTTGTTTTTGACAAACCCGATTTCTTTTCAGAAAATATACATTTCGAAAAAGTAGATTTTGATAGATATCCCTCTTTGAAATTAGCTTACAGCATTCTTGGGGATGCCCCTTTACAGAATGCATTTAATGCTGCCGATGAGATTGCGGTGGATAGTTTTTTAAAAGGTTCAATTAAATTTGCAGATATTTATCGAACTATATACAAAACGGTAAATGAGATTCAAAAGCAGTTTTTATTTTCTAAAAGTTTGAAATTTCATAATATTGATGATATACTTAAAGTGGATAAAATCAGTAGAAATATAGCGAAAAAATACATTATGGAGGTTATCGAATGACCGTTCTATTATCAATTATTTGGTTTTTGATTATCATATCCGTTATTGTAGTTGTTCATGAATTTGGGCATTTTATTTTTGCAAAAATCTTTAAGACAAGAGTAGAAGAGTTCTCTATAGGTTTTGGACCATCATTGTTTAAGATTCCAGGTAAAGAAACTACCTTTAGATTCAATATTATTCCTTTGGGTGGATATGTTAGATTAGCTGGTGAAGAAGTATTAGAAGAAGGTTATAAGGATACTGACCCTTCATTATTTTACAATAAGAAGCCTTTCCAGAAATTTTTGATAGCTTTTGCCGGACCTTTGTTTTCTTTCCTTTTAGGTTATTTTCTTTTTGTGGGAATAGCTGGTGTTTACGGTTTTCCTGAGGTGATTGTTGAGAGAGTAGGAAGGGACAGTATCGCTGCGCAAGCTGGTCTTGAACCTGGTGATATCATTAAAAAAGCAAATGGTGATTATGTATTTAATCCATCTATTTTAGAGTTGGAAATACCTTCTGGGAACCCATTAGAGTTAACTGTTGTAAGAAATGGGGAAGAAATTATTGTTACTTTAATTCCAGAACTTACGAATGAAAGAGCAATTTTTACTTTATACGGTATTGAAGATACTGAATTGCTCAATCTGAAAAACAAAGAGATTATTTTACTAAATGGTGAAGAAGATTTATACACTGTTATGAGTCGAATGGAAAGTGGTGATCCAATAGAGTTGCAGTTAGAAGATGGAACTATTATTGAAGGTAAGCTCTCCCAATATTCATATTTTCTTCCTATGTATGAAACAGGTATCGTGTACTCTACTTTTTCAAACGTTATCGCAAAAGGTAACGATGTTTTCATGCAAGGAGATAAAATAATCGAAATTAATGGTGTATCCATTAATAACGGGTCTGATTTGCAAAATGCAATTTATCGAATTCAATTAAATTCAGACGAATTAATGTTCGCTGTTTCAGGTAAAGAAATTATTAATGAATATAAACCTTTTATAGATAATACCCTTGAGTTGCTAGTAGAGAGAAATGGACAGATTATTCATATTAATCTATCCAAAAATGAATTTTTAGATTTTATCGTTCAACCTGGAGTTTTAGAGGCCCCATACGAGAACTGGCATCCAAAAGGTATTGAAGCTCTTACTGCCCCTATTCAATGGGCAAATAATTTGATCTCTTTAACTTTCAGATCTTTTGGGCAGTTATTCACTGGCAGACTGAGTGCCGATCAGATAGCAGGTCCTGTTGGAGCTGCTGCCATAATAGGTCAGGCTGCAATGGTCGGGTTTGATGCTATTTTAAATTTAACCGCTTTGATAACTATTAGTTTAGGAGTTTTTAATTTGATCCCAATACCTGGATTAGATGGCGGTAGAATCGTTTTTTCTATCTATGAAATAATAACTAGAAAAAGGGTAAGTTCAAAAGTCGAGGCGATAGTGAATACTATCGGATTTTTGTTCTTGATATTTTTGATGATTTTTGTCACTTATAACGATATAATGAGATTTTTCTAATGAGGTGCTTTATTGATGTTCTCACAAAAAGTAGTTGACGTTGGTGGGGTTAAGATTGGTGGAAAGTACCCCATTGTTATCCAAAGTATGACGAATACAGATACCTCAAATGTTGAGAAAACTCTGCTTCAAATTGAACGATTGAAAAATTCTGGTGCTCAGATTGTAAGGGTATCAGTGAGAAGTAAAGATGACATTCAACCCTTTAGTGAGATCGTAAAAAAAGCTAAAATACCTTTGGTTGCAGATATTCATTTTGACTATAGGTTAGCAATAGAGTCTATTAAAGCAGGTGCTTCGAAAGTAAGAATAAACCCGGGCAATATTGGCTCAGATGTTAAAATACGTGAAATAGTTAAAGTCGCTAAGGATTATAACGTCACAATAAGAGTAGGGTCTAATTCTGGTTCGATTGCTAAGGAATTTTCTGATTTACCAAGACATAAAGCATTGGCTGAAAGCGCTTTAAAAGAAGTTAGCTTGTTAGAAAAAGAAGGTTTTTACGATATCGTTGTTTCTGTCAAATCTGTTGATGCAAAAGAAACCTTCGAAGCCAATAAATATCTTTCGGGTTTGATACCTTATCCTTTTCATATCGGAGTTACTGAAGCTGGCGTTTTTGAGGATGCTGTTATATTGTCTTCAGCAGGCTTAGGTTCTTTACTTATAAACGACATAGGAGATACCATCAGAATATCTATCAGTGGTGATCCGCTCAGGGAAGTCGAATTAGCAAAAGATTTGTTAATAGCATTAGGTTTAAAAAAAGGGTTAAGAGTCATAGCCTGTCCTACCTGTGCAAGGACAGAGATCGATGTTGAAAGTTTAGCCTACGAGGTAAAAAGAATTTTAAAAGGCAAAGAGGTTAAAAAAAATATTACGATAGCGGTCATGGGGTGTGTTGTTAATGGTCCTGGTGAAGCTAAACATTCTGATATTGCTATAGTTGGTACCAAAAATGGATCAGCGGCTATTTTTCTTAAAGGGGAGCTTTATGGAACAATTAAGAGAAATGATATAAAAGAGAAGCTTTTTGAAGTTATAGAGGTTTTTCAGAATTCTTAAATGAAGAAGGGAATATTATGGAGATAGATCCTATTACTGGAAAGAAAACTGATAAAGAGATGAAAAAGAAAAAGATAAAAAAATCAAAAGATCACAATATTTCTACTTCTGAAGTAAGGGAAAAAGAAGGTTTTTTCGATGTACTGGTCGATACGAATTTAAAAATTTCCGAAAGTGAATTAAAGAGTATGATTGATAATATTCTTAAACTTGGAAATTACTTTGTGAAGTCTCCAACTCAAGCTAATTTAAGAGGATACAGAAATTCCATCAAAGATTTCCTAAAAAGATTGGAAAAACATTGGTATGTGATAAAAAACGATCTTGATTTTAAAAACTCAACACCTCAACTACATATGGTTGCAGAGGTAGTTGATGGCAAACTCATGGAATTGACTGATATGATTTTAAAAAGAGAGAAAAATACATTACTATATGCATCGAAAATCGAACAAATAAACGGATTGATTTTAGATTTGTACAAATAAAAAATGGTATAGAAGGTGCTCCTTTTGAGTAACTCATTCTTTTATGATACAATAGAAAAAATTGAATCAAAAATAGATACAATTAAGGCAAGTGCCATGTGTTTTGTTTGTGAAGATAATTTCATTTTGCATAATTTTAGAGATGAATTATTAAATTCAGTTTCAGCCTTTAATAAATTAGATACCTTAATTATAAAGCCTTTTGGTGGAAATATTAAGATAGAACAAGTTAGGGATGTGGAAGAGTTTTTACTGTATAAACCTAACTATGCAAAGGTGAAGGTTGTTTTTTTTGAGGATATAGATAGATTGAATATAGAAGCGGCAAACGCTGCACTCAAATTAATCGAAGAGCCTCCTGACTTTGCTTTGGTATTTAGCACTACTACGAGGTGGAATTATTTGCTCCCTACCCTTAAAAGTCGTTTTATAAGGTATGATCTTTCGGTTCCTTCAACTCTAATTGAGAATGTTAATAGCAAGTATGAGGAAATAGCAATTTATTTTAATTTTTTTCAACATTATGATTTAGGAGTTTTATTATTTCTTATTGATGAAAATACAGATGTTTCTAGCATTAAAGAAATAGTAGAAAGGATAGTCAGTTTTTCAGCCAACAATGTTGATGAATTATTAAACAATTTTAAATTGTCACTCGATTTGCCAGAAAACAAATTGAAATTTGCTCTTTCATATTATAAATTGTGGGATATATTAATAAATTCAAACGATAAAGAGTTCTTTTATCTGATAAAAAATATTGCCCAAATAAAAAATGATGTAGAAAATTTACCTTTTTTACGTAATATATCTGCTTTAGGCTCGATTTTGTTGAGAGATTCGATGGTGTTTTTGAATTCTTCCAAGTGGAAATATTTTTGGAATAATTCACTTGTTTATTTCTTTGGATTAAATGAACATTCCGTTAATCTAAAGCAAATTAAAGATACTGTCTCATATCTGAACAGGATGTCTACGATGAGATTAGCTAACTTTAATTTCGAAATGGAAATATTTACTCATTTTTTTAGAATTAAGGGATGTTTTAGTAGAACTATTAAATAATAACAATAGGAGTGAAATCTTTTGATAGATCTAAAAGCTGAAGTTTATGGGGTAGAATTAGAAAGATTAGGTTCCATCAACTACTTTAATTATTTAGGGATGGAAAAAATCAATATATTTGACTATGTTTTGGTTCAAACAGAAAACGGAATAGAAGTTGGTAGGGTTGTGTTAGGACCTGTTACTATGAGGTTTGAAGAAATTGGTTATGAACCAAACTCAATAGTTAGAAAAGTTGGAGATGAAGACAAAAAACAAATAGAAGAAAATGTTGAAAAGGTTAAAGAAGTAGCACAATACGCAAAACAAATGGTTAGAGAATTAGGTTTAAAAATGAGAATTCTTGATGCCGATTTTACTTTTGATAGATCAAAATTAGTAATTTACTTTGGTTCCGATGTCAGAATAGATTTCAGAGAATTGGTAAAGATATTAGCAAAAAGGTACAAAACAAGAATTGAACTTAAACAGGTAGGAGCTAGAGATGAAGTAAAGAAGATTGGATCAATTGGTTTATGTGGGCAAGAAGCTTGTTGTAGTAGATTTTTGAGAGATTTTTCTTCTATAAAAATGGAACTTGCAAAGACGCAACAGATGATGATTAACACCGCTAAAATCTCAGGCAGATGCGGGAAACTTCTTTGTTGCTTAAAATATGAGAATGATTTTTATAAAGAGGTCCTTAAAAATGTGCCAAATGAGAATACTACAATAGAATACGAAGGAAAGCCAGCCAGAGTCGTAACGGTCAACGTGTTCTTAAAAGAAGTTTCATTGCAAGTAATAGAAGAAAATCAACCTATCATAATTAAAGTTCCTTTTTCCTATTTCAACAACGGTAATTCTTAAAATCAACTGCCTCCGTCTAACGACGTAGGCGGAAAGGCTATGAGAAGATGGTTAAGGTTATTTCAAAGAAAGGATGAATATGGATATTAAATATCCTGAAAGGAGTGAGAAAAACTACTGCGTTCCTTTCGTTACTAAAATAGTTAGTCTGCTGCAGTAGTTTTTCGTGAACATATGAGAACGGTTGCAATTGTATTCATAACAATCGGTATTTTGTTTGTAATCATTGGGTTGATGTTTGCGTTTAATATAAAACTCGGAAGACTTCCTGGAGATATAATAATAAAAAGAGAAAACTTTGTTTTATATATTCCCATTACAACAATGCTTATTGTCAGTGGAATAATCACATTGCTATCAATTATCATTCGAAGATTTTTCTAATATCTAATACTAGATCTAAATTCTTTGGAGGTGGATTCATTGAAAAAAAGTTTAAAAGAACTAAAAAGTTTGTCGTTAATCGCCAGAGGAGATATTCTGAAGATGACCACTGTGGCTAATTCTGGTCATCCTGCAGGGTCTATGTCTTCAATTGACATGTTTTTATCTGTTTTAAATAGGGCAAATATTTTCCCAGAGGATCCTTTCAACCCAGATAGAGATAGAATTGTGGTTAGTCACGGGCATACTTCCCCTGGTTTTTATACAGCTTTAGGGAGAATGGGCTTTATAGATATCGAAGAAGTTATTTCGGGATTCAGATATGCTGGAAGTATATTTGAAGGACATGTTACCCGCGGAATACCGGGTGTTGAGTGGTCAACAGGCAATTTAGGTCAAGGTTTATCTGCTGGGGTAGGGATGGCTTTAGCTGCTAAAAAGAGGAAAAAAGATTATAGAGTTTACGTTTTTAGTAGTGATGGAGAAAGTTCGAAAGGGCAGATTGCTGAAGCAAGGAGAACTGCTATAAAAGAAGGCCTAAATAACCTAATTGTTCTACTGGATTACAACGACATTCAAATATCCGGTAGAGCCAGAGATATATTATCAGTAAATATAGTTGGCGAATACAAAGCAGCTGGTTGGAACCTAATAGAAATTGATGGTCATGATTTTGAGCAGATCAATAAGGCGTTGGAAGTGGCCGAAAATGAACCATTAAGACCAACAGTGATTGTATGCAAGACGAATATAGGTAGAGGAGTTTCTTTTATGGAAAACACTCCGACCTATCACGGTAAAGCGCTCACCAAGGAACAATTAAGTAAGGCTTTAGAAGAATTAGGTTTAGAGAACGATGTGGAAAAGTACATTGAAAGAAGAAAAAATATGGCTTTAACTAGGGATAAATTGAACTATCCAAATATAGAATTGAAGGTTGAAACGGGGCAACCTATAGTTTATGAAAAGGGGACAAAGGTTGCGAATCGTAACGCCTTTGGGAACGCTATTGCTGATCTTGCAAAACTGAATAAGGATAACTTTCCAGTAGTCGCTATTGATTGTGATTTGAAACCCTCCGTTAATTTGGGAAAATTTGAAAAAGTCAATCCTGAAGGCTACATTCAAATTGGCATTGAGGAACATAACGCTGCTACGATTGGTGGAGCATTGTCTGTTAGTGGAGTATTAACTTTTTTCGCTGATTTTGGAGTATTTGGTTTAGATGAGGTATTTAATCAGCAAAGATTAAACGATATTAATCACACTAATTTAAAGACCGTTGTCACCCATTGTGGTATGGATGTTGGAGAAGATGGTAAGACCCATCATGAAGTCAATTATATTGGGATAGTCAGAAGCTTATACTATACTAAATTAATTGTACCTTGTGATGCAAATCAAACTGATAAAGCGATTAGGTACGCTGCAAAAGTTCCCGGTAACTTTGTGATTGCTATGGGAAGATCAAACCTTCCAATTTTGTTAGATGAAAAAGGCGACGTTTATTACGGTAACGATTATAACTTTGAGTATGGGAAGTTGGATATTTTTAGAAAAGGTAAAGATCTAACAGTATTCACATACGGAAGCTTTGCTCATTTAGCGGTTGAAGCAGCTGATAAGTTGAAAGAAGAAAATATTCAAATTACAGTAATTGGCGTACCGACTCCTTTGGATTTTGACCTTATCCAGGTTAAAGAATTTGTTGACAATACTATTGTGTTAACTTTAGAAGACCACAACGTAGAAAATGGTTTGTCAAATGAATTATCAAAAGCTATGATCAGAAATTCTTTGAAACCCTCTTATTTTGAACCTATGGGATTAAGAGACTATACACCGTCTGGAACAATCAATGATTTGCTAAAGATTTATGGATATGACGTAGAATCGTTGGTAAATAAGATGAAAGGATTAATTGAAAACAAATGAAGTATGAGGATAATTTAAAATTGACTTTGCAAGAGGAAGAAACGCTAAAAAGTGCAAAAAAGAGGCTTCTTCTACCAGCATGTGTCAATGAAAAGCTGTTGTTTGAAGCATTGTGTCATAAATCGTATGTTTTCGATAGCGAAAATATTCAAAGAAGACTGGATTCTAATGAAAGGTTAGAATTTCTCGGAGATGCCGTTTTGGAGTTAGTTATCTCCGAGTTTCTTTACAACAACTATTATCTTTCCGAAGGAGAAATGTCAAAGGCGAGGGCTATTATAGGGAGCGAAGTCATTTTGGCTGAAGTCGCTTTAAAACTAGGGTTAGATAATTTTATTTTTTTAAGTAAGGGTGAAGACAAACAAAGTGGACGAAGGAAAAAGTCAATTTTATCCGATACTATGGAAGCAGTGTTTGCTTGTATTTATATAAGTTGTGGATATGAAAAGGTAAAGAAGTATATAATAAAAAACATGAAGGAATACATTGAAAATGCTGTTGAAGGCAATATTTTTCTCGATTATAAAACAAAGTTACAAGAGCTAACGCAAGAAAAAGCAAAAAAATTGCCTGAATATGAGTTATTAAGTGCTTCTGGGCCATCACATATGAAAAAATACAAGGTTGCTGTTAAACTTGATGATGAGATACTTGGAATAGGTGAAGGTTTTTCAAAGAAAATTGCCGAACAATTAGCGGCAAAAATTGCTTGTGAGAAGTTTTTGAATTCTATTGGTGAAAACAATGGCGTTGATTAAAGAGATTGAATTCGTTATTTTAAAGAATACTTCTTCGATATCATTAACAGGAAATTATTGTTTTCTGAACTGTAAACATTGTGGTGGCCACTATCTAAATAATATGGCCAGAATAAAAGATATAGAAGATTTAGTAAAAAATGGATTCACTTCTTTTTTAATTAGTGGTGGATTACTACCTGATGGAAAGGTTCCAATAGCAATTTTTGAAGATATACTATATAATCTAAAAACTAGATATAATTTGAAATATAATGTACATACTGGCTACGTGGATGAAAAAGACATCCAGATTTTAAAAAAGCTTGCAAATACCGTATCTTTTGATTTGGTTGGAGATCAGCAAACGGTAAAAGAGGTTTATGAGGAATTGGATTTTGAGAAGATTTGGGATTCATTTGAGTTGCTCGTAAAGAATGATTTTGACGTTAAACCACATATTACTATAGGTTTGAATAAAGGTGAATTCTCTCATGAAATAAAAGCGATTGAAAAATTAAAAAAATTTCGAGATCGAATAGAGGAAATAATATTTCTCGTTTTTATACCCACCGTTGGGTCTGAATTCTATTCTTATCAACCTCCAAAAGTGTCTGAAGTTGTTTCTTTTCTTTCAAAGGTAAGAAAAGATTTTCCACATAAAAAGTTAACTTTAGGCTGCATGCATCCTAAAGGGAAATATAGAGAAGAGCTACAAACCAACCTTTTAGGTATTGTAAATAAAATTGTTCAACCTATTGGCAAAGTTATCGAAAAAGCTGAAAGAGAAAATTACCGGATTAGTTATAGTTACGAATGTTGTGCGTTTCCTTCCTATGAGATGGGTGATAGGATGGGAAGTGGGACTAAGGGGGGCTAAATATAATATTATAGTATCTTTAAACACAGTATGATAGATTTAGGCACTTTAGAAATAAAAAGATTTTCAAAAATAAGATTTTGATTTTAAAAGGGTTACAGGGCGGAGCCCTCCCCCCACCCATCCGGGCGGGTTGCTGGGCGAAGGGGAGCTAAAGTAGATTGTATGTAAGTAATAATGACAGATAATTGTGGAGGTTATAATTATAAGATGGACATTTTACCTTCTTACATGAAGTTATACGAGTCAGGTGAACTTCATAAGAGACGTGATTATTTGATGAAACGATTAGAAAAATGTGATCTTTGCCCTCGCCAGTGTAAAGTAAATAGATTAACAAATATTGGAACTTGTAGGGTCGGGAACGAAATAAAAATTTCCGAGTATGTTCTTTATCCTGGAGAAGAGCCTGTCTTGCAAGGAGAAAATGGTGCAGGTGGTATTTTCTTTAGCAATTGTACGATGAGGTGTGTTTATTGTCAGAATTTTAATTTTAGTCAACTGGGTTTCGGAAAGAACATTTCAACAATCGATTTAGGAGAAATTTTCTTAAAATTACAGAATGAAATGAAGGCTGCTAACTTAGATTTGGTAACAGCCACTCCATACTTACCTTTTATTTTTGATGCTTTGATATATGCAATAGAACGTGGATTTAGATTACCTATAGTGTGGAATACTTCCTCTTATGAAAATATTAAAACTTTAAAGCTGATGGAGGATGTCGTTGATATATATTTGGCTGATATAAGGTATACTAGTAATATAGTTAGTAAAAGGTATTCAGGAGTAAATGATTACTGGAGTAATATGCAGTTAGCTGTTAAAGAGATGTATCGTCAGATTGGTGAAACTTTTATAGTAGATGAAAAGTCTAACATTTTGAAAAGAGGAATAATAATTCGTATTTTAGTTTTACCCAATCTAATAAACCAAGCGAAAGAAGCCTTAAAATTCTTAAAGTATGATGTTTCCGAAAAGGTACATGTCAGTTTAATGGACCAGTACGTTCCAGTTTATAAGGCAAAAAATTATGAAAAATTATCAAGATATTTATACAAATCAGAATATCAGGAAGTAGTAGACTATTTGTATGAATTAGGATTTGAAAATGGTTGGATTCAGGCTCACAATTTAAAAGAAGACGATGAAGTTTTTTCAACGTCACAATAAACGTTGGTGACTATCAGAGGGGTGATTTCATGAAAGAAGTAGAACTGATGCGGTATGTTCTTGATCAGTTACAAGATGGAGTAATGGTTATAGATGAAAGAGAAAAGATTTTTTACATAAACGACTCCGCCTGTAAGATTTTAGAGGTTGATAAAGAAAAAATAATAAGGCAAAATGTAGTTGAAAATGTTCCAAACACAAGATTGCATATTGTTTTAAGAACCGGGGAACCAGAATACGACAAATTACAAAGTTTAGGAGATAAAGTTATTTTAACTTCCCGCATCCCTATAAAAAATGATAATAATGAAACTATCGCCGTTGCAGCTGTCTTCAGAGATATCACCACATTACAAAAATTAGCCGAAGAGATTACTAATCTAAGAGAAATGGAGGCGCTCTTAAGTTCCATAATTGATTCTACTTCCGATGCGATTTCCGTAGCTGATCAAGAAGGTCGTGTTACCATGGTCAACAGAGCTTATACAAGAATCACAGGGCTAACACCAAGGGAGGTCATTGGTAAACCTGCCACTATAGATTTAGCAGAAGGTGAAAGTTTACATATTCAATGTGCAAGAGAGAAAAAACCTATATACAATGTAAGAAAAAGATTGGCTACGAACAAAAAAGAAGTAGTAGCAAGCGTCACCCCACTTTTTGTTAAAAATGAGTTTAAAGGAAGTGTCGCCGTTATTCATGATATTTCCGAGATTCAAAGATTGATAAACGAACTTGAGGCAACGAAAAGGATGCTAAAAAAAGAGAGTGCCACACACACCTTCGACGATTTAGTAGTAAAATCTGAAATTATGAAAGATGTAATAGCTCAAGCAAGTAAAGTAGCATCTGTAGACGTGGACCTTTTATTAATAGGAGAATTTGGGGTAGGGAAAGAGGTTCTAGCACAAGCTATTCACAATGCAAGTCCGAGAAAAGATGGACCATATTTAAAATTAAATTTTTCTTTGATTCCAAAAGAAAGACAGGAAGAGTACCTTTTTGGGGGAAATAGCTATTTGGCTCAAGCTAATGAAGGGACACTTTTTTTGGAAAATATTGATTTAATGGATTTAGAAATGCAGAGAAAACTTTTAACTTTTCTTAAAGACAATGTTTTCGATACGGATTATTACGATTTTATTCCTGATGTGAGGTTCATTTTTTCAACAACCGAAGATTTAAAGATTCTTTCAAGTTTGGGTAAATTTTCTAAAGAACTTTTGTACAAAATTTCAGTAGTAAGTATTGAAGTTCCTCCATTAAGAGAAAGAAAGGAAGACATACCTGAACTAGCTCAGCAACTACTACATAATTTAAATAGAAAGTATGGTAGAATAGTTTATGGATTTACTGAAGATGCATTGAATAAATTGATGAATTATTCGTGGCCAGGGAACATAAGAGAGTTGGAAAACGTAATAGACCGAGCTATGTTGGCGATGGACAACAGTGATTCCTTAGTTACTTCAACACATATTCCCGATTTGGAAGAAAAGGTTGAAGAAGTCACAGGAACGCTTAAAGAAATGACTGAAGACTTTGAGAAAAAGATAATTCTAGAAGTACTAGAAGCCAGCCATGGTAATAAAACAGAGGTTGCTCGTAAATTAGGTTTAACTGTTAGAAATCTTTATTATAAGCTGGATAGATACGGAATTAAATGAAGTCTTAAACTGAATAGGGGGATGAACAGTGAAGTTTGAATTTCGTCTTGAACGATTGAAAGATCTAAAAAAAAGTTTAGAAGATACCGCAAGAATAGAATTAGGAATAAAAAATAAACAAAGACAGTTAGTTGAAGACGAAATTAATAAGATGAACAATAAGATCGATACCTTTTCAACAGAATTCATAAAAGAGGTAAAAGATACTATCTCAATTACTAAACTATTAAGTATGATAGAGTATAATAATTATTTAAATGATCAATTGTCACAACTACGTTTAGAGTTACAAGAACAACTACAAGAAGAAGAAACTGCCCGGCAAAATTATTTAAAAGCTAAAAGTGAAAAGGATATTCTTCAAAAACTTAAAGATAAAAGACTTAACGAATTTAAAGTTCAAGAAAAGAGAGCAGATATAAGAGAATTAGACGAAATTGCAAGATTAAACCATCATCCTAGGGAGGAAAATTATGAATAAAATCAGAGTTTTGTTCTTATGTTCGAGAAATTCTGCTAGAAGTCAGATGGCTCAGGCGTTTTTGAAGAAATACGGAGAAGATAAGTTCGAGGCTTACAGTGCAGGTATGGAAGCCAGCGAAATTCATCCTATGACCATAAAAGTCATGGAAGAAAAAGGAGTATCTATGGTCGGACAATACTCAAAAAGTTTGGATATATACTTGAACGATAGGTTTGGTTTTTTAATAACGGTATGTTCCAAAGCAGAAAAAGAATGTCCTTTTTTCCCTGGCGTTAGTATAAGGCTGCATTGGCCCTTTGATGATCCAGCCAGTGTACAAGGTTCTGAAGAGGAACAATTAGAAGCTTTTAGAAAGATAAGAGATCAAATAGAAAAAAAGATAATTGATTTCGTTGAAAATACTGATAAATACTCCAATATAAAAGATAATTTTCGAGTGTAAGCGCTTTTTTGTGTTTATCTTATTTTTCAAAAAATTAACCTTAGACTAAAATTTCTTTGTTATAATGATTACATAAAAAAATTAATAATCAAGAAACCTCTTTCTGTATAATGCCGATAATATGGTTTGGCAGTTTCTACCAAACAGCCGTAAACTGTTTGACTACAGTAAGAGGGGTGTGATTTTTTTATTTCAATATCCTACCTCTCTACTGTATGAGAGGTAGGATATTTTATTTTGACGTTATAAAAGATGAAATTATTTTAAAAAGGAGAGATAACTTTGAGTAAAAAGGTCCTTTTGATATCTGGAAGTCAATCGGATGAGATTTTTGTAAAAACGGCCATTGATCTCTTTGAAGAATGGAAAATGAGTTACGATTATAAAGTGTTTAGCGCACACAGGAATTTGAAAGAGCTAACCAAATTTATAGAAGAACTTCCAAGTAACGAATATGGCGTCATAATAGCTGTTGCTGGTCTTTCTGCTGCCTTACCTGGTGTAATAGCTTCTTTAACTAACCTCCCTGTTATTGGTGTCCCTAGAGATGTAGGTCCTTTGAATGGAGTAGATGCCTTACTTTCTATGGTACAGATGCCAAGTGGAGTACCTGTTGCGACCATGGGAATTGGAAGTAGTGGGATGAAAAATGCAGCATACTTTGCAAAAAGGTTGATAGAAGGTGAAAGAGATGGAAGATAAGAAAAATTTTGAGCTTTTATACGAGGGAAAAGCTAAAAAGGTATATAAGTTAGATGAAGAGAAATTGTTGATAAATTTCAAAGACGATGTTACGGCGTTCAACGGATTAAAAAAAGACCAGATCCTTAATAAAGGTAGAATTAACAAAGAGATTTCTAAATTCTTTTTTGAAATGCTTAATAAGAAAGGTATAAGTACCCATTACATAAACGATTATGATGAAAACTCTTTCGTCGCAGAATGGACAGATTTAATTCCTCTCGAGGTTATAATTAGAAATTATACTGCCGGCAGCTTTTGTGAGAGATATGGTGTAAAAAAAGGATTAATGTTTGATTATCCGTTGGTTGAGTTTTCATTGAAAAATGACGAATTAGGTGATCCTATGATCACCAAAGATGCTATCATTCTTCTCAAGATCACTACAGAAGACGTATTGAATAACATCATTTCTATTTCTAAAAAAGTCAACGATATTTTGAGAGACTATTTAAAATCTAAAAGAATTATTTTGGTGGATTTCAAATTAGAGTTTGGAATAAGCAAAAAGGATAACAAACTTACGTTGATAGATGAGATTTCTCCCGATACATGTCGTTTTTGGGATGCAAATACTATGGAATCTCTTGATAAAGATGTGTATAGGGAAGAAAAAGGAGATCTCATAAACACCTACGAAGTATTGCTGGGGAGGTTAGATATATGATTAAAGAAAAACAGAAAACCTTCGGATTTGAAGTAAAAGTAAAGTTAAGAGAAGGGATTTTAGATCCACAAGGAGCTACTACTTTCAAGGTTTTAAGAAGGTTAAATTACAACGTTGAAAGTGTAAGATTTGGAAAAAGTATAGAATTAGAAATAAAAGAAGATAGCTACGAAACAGCCAAAGATAAAGCTAAAGAAATAGCGTATAAAATTTTAACCAATCCAGTTTTAGAGGATTTTGAAATCATCGATTTGAATAGGAAGTGAATGATGTGAAGAATGCAAATTCATTAACAGCTGGAATTATTGTTTTTCCTGGTTCAAATTGCGATAGGGATACATTTTTTGCATTGACAATTAACGGGTTTGATGTGAAATATATTTGGCATGATTTTAATCAATTACTAGATTTCGATTTGGTTTTTATTCCAGGAGGATTTTCCTATGGGGATTATTTAAGAGTTGGGGCATTGGCAAGGTTTTCTCCTGTGATGAGTTCTGTGGAGAAGTATATATTGAATAAAAGAGGATTAGTTTTAGGTGTTTGTAATGGCTTTCAGATACTTACAGAAGCTGGTGTATTACCCGGAGTATTAACTGTTAACACCTCTCATAGGTTCATATGTAAAGATGTTGAAGTTGAGATCATAAATTATGATACACCTTTTATTAATAATGTTCAAAAAAAGATTTTAACTTTACCTATAGCTCACAAGGAAGGTCGTTATATAGTAAATGATAACAAGCTTGATCCTACAAATATTGTATTAAAGTACAAAGAGAATCCCAATGGTTCATTTGACGATGTAGCTGGCATAGTGAATGAAGAATACAATGTGTTTGGTTTAATGCCTCACCCGGAAAGAGCTTGTCATGGTGTATTAGGTAGCGAGGACGGCAATTACATTTTTCAATCTATCAGGAGGTATTTGACTAGTGCAGAATCAATTAACAATTAAAGAGATAGCATTGGAGTTGGGTCTTTCAAGTGATGAATTTTACTTTATTGAAGAAAAGTTGGGGAGATTACCCAATGAATTTGAAACGTACCTTTTTTCTGCGCAATGGTCTGAACATTGTGGCTACAAGCATTCTAAACATTATCTAAAAAAGATTAATGAATCTTTTGAAAGTGAAAATGCAGGCTACGTTCAAATTGGAGGGAAAGCTATCGTTTTCAAGGTTGAAAGTCACAATCATCCTTCTGCTGTTGAACCTTATCAAGGAGCAGCTACTGGTATTGGTGGAATAGTTAGAGATATATTAGCTATGGGAGCAAGGCCCATAGCACTTTTAGATTCGTTGAAATTTGGTAATATTTCTGATCCTAAGGTGAAGAATATTTTCGAAGGTGTTGTTTCTGGTATAAGTGATTACGGCAATTCTATTGGGGTCCCAACGGTTGGTGGAGAGACTTCATTCAATGAAATATATTCAACAAATCCTTTGGTAAATGTAATGTGCGTGGGTATTACTAGCAAAAATCATTTGGCATCTTCCCATGCTGATGGTCCTAACAAACTTCTTGTATATGTCGGATCTAAAACCGGACGTGATGGAATCCATGGTGCCTCTTTTGCATCAAAAAAACTGAGTGGAAAAGATGACAGGCCTTCCGTCCAAGTTGGAGATCCTTTCACTGAAAAGAATCTAATCGAAGCAACACTTGAGATATTGAAAATAAAAGGAGTAAAGGCTTGTCAAGATATGGGAGCTGCAGGCATTCTTAGCTCTACTTCTGAAATGGCTTATAAAGGTGGAGTTGGTTGTGAACTTTATTTAGATAATATACCGAAAAGGCAAGAAGATATAGAACCTTGGGAAATAATGCTTTCTGAGTCTCAGGAGAGAATGCTTTTTTTGGTTAATCCTGGGACAGAAAAAAAGGTAGAAGCTGTATGTAATAAATACTTAATCGATTTTGCAATTATAGGAAAAACAATTTCTACCCCTCATTACGTTGTTAAAGAAAATAGCGAAGGGAGAGTTCTTGCTGATCTTCCAATAGAGGTCTTAGTTAACGCCCCTGAATATTATAGGAACAACACCATTCCTTCTACTTATACATTGAACAAAGCGAAAAAATATCCAAAGACAAAGATAAATGATGTAGATAAAATATTAAAAATATTGCTATCTAATCATAATATATCTAGCAAAAAATGGATATTTCAACAGTACGATTATAAAGTTGGAACCAATACAATATTGATACCCGAACAAGCGGATAGTGCAGTACTATGGTTAAAAAACACTTCAAAGGCTATAGCTGTTACAATTGATAGTAACGAACTTTATACCTATTTAGATCCTTTTGAGGGCACCAAGAACGTTGTATACGAAGCGGCGAGAAATCTAATCTCTGTGGGTGCAAAGCCTTTAGCTATAACCGATAATCTTAATTTTGGTGATCCTGATGATCCTGAGGTATCTTGGCAATTTGAACAAAGTATTGGTGGTTTGATTGAAGCTTCAAAAGAACTTTCTACTCCTGTGGTTAGTGGCAACGTTAGTTTTTACAATTCGTATCATGAAACATCAATTTTTCCTACACCTGTGATTGGTATGATTGGAGAAATTAAAGATATTAAAAAGTTGGTTAACCTAAAATTCAAGGATTTTGGTGATTTGGTGTATTTGATTGGAAAAACGGATATCAATGTTGACAAAATTGGTGGAAGTCTTTATTTAAAGGTTCTTGAAGGTTTTGTGGGCGGAGAGATCGACTTTGTAAATCCAATGTATGAAAGGTATTTGCAAAACTTTATATTAGATCTAATAGAAAAAGGTATTTTAAAAAGTGTGCACGATGTTTCAAAAGGTGGGTTACTTGTAGCTTTAACGGTGTCATGCATATTGAGTAATCGAGGTTTTAAAGGTATTTTAGATACTTCCATAGAGGAACTTTTTGGAGAGAATCAGGGTAGATTTATTGTGTCTGTTAGTAGTAGGGATTCTTATGCTTTTGAATCTATGGCAAAAGTATCCAATATCAATGTTAAAAAATTGGGAGAAATAAAATCCAGTGATGAGGGTGTAGATATCGGTATAGCATCTTTTGATTTAAAAGAACTGAGAAGTATCTATTTTGATAGTATTTCGAAAAGTATGGAGGAACAATAGAATGTTGATGGAGAATTGTGGTTTGTTCGCTGCATATTCAAAGGCTGAAAAGTACAACGTAAGCGGGAGAATTGTTGAAGGTCTTTTGGCGCTTCAACATAGGGGTCAAGAATCAGCCGGCATCTCTGTATCAGATGGTACTAAAATCACAACATATAAGGGTAAAGGAGTCGTTAACAGAGTTTTTGGGAGTGGTGTATCAAAAAAAATTAATGGTTATTTTGGGATCGGGCATGTGAGATATTCAACGAATGGGGTTTCTAATTTCGCAAATGCTCAACCAATTAGTATAAAGTATAAAAATGAATTTTTTTCAATAGCTCACAACGGTCAAATAGAAAATGGTTCTGAACTGAAAGAAAAATATGAAGAACAAGGTTCCATATTCATGACAACTTCAGATACTGAACTTTTCCCGCATCTTTTAGTTAATAATCTAAAAGGCTCTCCTTCGAGTTGGAATAGCGAAGAAATAGGTAAGTTAATTACTGAAAATATCTCTCCTTCTTACTCTCTACTTTTTCTTTTTAAAAATAAAATCATTGCTTTTAGAGATCCTTTTGGATACAGACCGTTTAGTATTTGCGAAACTGAAAATGCGATTTACGTAGCCTCAGAAGACAGCGCTTTCAAATTTTTTCCTCTTCGAAACGCTAAAATTAGGGAAATAAAGCCTGGTGAATTGATTGAAATAAAAGACGGAAAGATTAAAAGCCATGTAATATCTTCGAATAATCCTTATAAGTTTTGTTTTTTTGAACATGTTTATTTTGCAAGGCCCGATTCAAATATATTTGGTAATAATGTACACTTAATGCGTGAAAAGTTGGGAGAGTTGTGTGCAAAAGAGAATCCTATCGATGCTGATATTGTTGTCCCAGTAATGGATAGTGGTTTTTCTGCAGCATTAGGATATTCAAAAGCCTCTGGTATCCCGTTAGAAATGGGTCTAATGAGAAACAAGTATGTTGGTAGGACTTTTATAGACCCAGATATGCAAGAAAGAAAGTTGGGAGTTAGGCGTAAACTTTTACCCGTTAAAGAAGTTATAAATAACAAACGAGTTGTTTTAATTGATGATTCTATAGTAAGAGGAACAACGATGAAGCATATAGTGAAGATACTAAGGGAGAATGGTGCTAAACAAGTTCATATAGGAATAGCCTCTCCAATGGCAGTTAATACGTGCCATTGGGGGGTTGATATCCCTACGAAAGAAGAATTAATCTGCGCAACTAAAACGGTTGAAGAAATCAAAGAAATTTTTAATGCAGACTCTCTTAATTTTATTACTTTGAAGAATCTATTTGCTTCATTGGGAGAAAAGGGAAAGAATTACTGTTTTCACTGTTTTATTAAAGATTATAATTTTTAAAATGGTTGGGGAGCGGGGTCAAGGGGAAAATCCCCTTTTAGCTTTTTGAGTGGGCGGCGGGGCGAAGGGGCGCTAACAAAGACTAGGCAAGGTTTACAAGAAAACCATGCAAACAATTAATAAAAAAATCTGTTTTTAAAAAGGGTCACAAGGCGGAGCCCTTTTGCTGATTTGTGCAAAAAAGTTTCTTAAAACGAACTTTGATTTTGAGGATCTTGGGGATCTTAAGGGGGGAACCCCTTAATGGCCAAGGGTGGGTTGCGGGGCGAAGGGGAGCAAATATCACAGAAGGTACTATAACCAAAAATTAAGGAGGCAAGTTATGTTTTATAAAAATTCCGGAGTAGACATAGACACAGCTAACGAATCAATTAATGAAATCCGATCTTTTATAGGTTCCAATATAGGTGCTTACGCTGGAATATTTTCTTTGAAAGATAAACTAATAAATTATAAAAATCCTTTTTTAGTAGCTACTTCCGATGGAATAGGTACAAAACTTCAATTGTTAAGAAAGTATGGAAGATGGGATGTAGCTGCACAAGATTTAGTAGCTATGAATTTAAACGATTTGGTTTGTATGGGTGCAAAACCTTTATTTTTTTTAGATTATTTCTCTACATCACACTTAAACAAGAATAATTTTGTCACTTTTATTCGACATTTAAAAAATATTTTAGATAAATATGGTTGTGTTCTTCTAGGCGGAGAAACAGCTGAATTACCAGGTGTTTTTAAAAACGAGAGTGAAGATATCGCTGGTTTCGCCGTTGGAATAGTTGAAAAAGATAAGATATTTGACTATTCAAAGATAAAACCGGGTGATAAGCTTATTGGTCTTTCTTCTTCTGGGATACATTCAAATGGATATTCTTTGGTTAGAATACTACTCGATGAAAGAAAAATTCCCTTCACGGAAGAACTTTTAAACCCCACAAGAATCTATGTTAAACAAACTTTAACTTTGCTCAATTATATAAAAGGTGCCGCCCATATAACTGGTGGGGGAATAATCGATAACTTGCCCAGAATAATACCCGATGGCTGTTGTGCGGAGATAAAGGTTAATTGGGAAATTCCTCCAATTTTTGAAGGTATCAAACAAACAGGTATTTCCGATAAAGAAATGTTCAAAACCTTCAACATGGGTATTGGTATGATATATGTTGTTCCTGAAAATAAACTTTCCGACGTTACAAAAATATTCGAATCTGCTTTAATGGAAGACTTTTTTATTATTGGAGAAGTGAAGTCAACAAGCGATTCAAACCAAAAAGTTAAAATCAGTTTTTGAACAAATTTATTAGGAGCGATATGCTGTGAAAAAGATAGTAATTTTAGCCTCAGGTAACGGAACAAATTTTGAAGCTATATGTAAATTTTTTTTGAAGTCTTCCAAAATTAGTATAATTAAATTGATAACAGATAACAAGAAAGCTAAGGTAGTAGAAAGAGCAAGAAGATTGGCAATAGATTATGAAATAATAGACTATACCACTTTCAAATCAAAAAAAGAGTACAATGATTATCTTTTTGGCCGTTTAAAAGATCTGGATTTTGATCTAATAGTACTTGCAGGATACATGAGAATATTACCAGGCTACATCGTTAGATATTATGCCAATAGAATAATAAATATTCATCCTTCTCTTTTGCCAAAATATCCAGGATTACGTTCAATAGAAAGAGCATATAATAATAAAGAAGAATATACAGGAATAACGATTCATTACGTAGAAGAGAAAGTTGATACTGGCAGAATCATATTACAAAAAGAGTTAAAAGTAGAAAAAAATTGGGATCTTACTAAATTGGAGGAAGAAATTCATAAGCTAGAGCATCAATATTATCCTAAAGTAGTTGAGGAACTTTTAAATAATTCTGATGAAAATTGATAGAGATCGATGAGTTAGAAGCGGGGCTAAGGCCTACTAAAGCATGTTTTAGAGTTTCTAAAGTTAATTTTTTACAAAAATAACCTGGGAGGTATTAGAGTGATAAAAAGAGCATTGATAAGCACCTACAAAAAAGAAAAAGTAGTTGATTTTGCGCGAACTCTTCAAGAAGTTGGAATAGAAGTTATTTCAACGGGAGGAACTGCAAAGAAACTTCAGGAAAATGGAATTGAAGTTACCCCCGTTGAAGAAATCACAAATTTTCCTGAGATATTAAATGGAAGAGTTAAAACTTTGAATCCTTTTATACATGGAGGTATTTTGGCCAGAAGAGAGAATAAACAAGATATGGAAACTCTCCAAAATTTAAATATAGAACCGATAGATCTTGTTTATGTTAACCTTTACCCGTTTGTAGAAGTAGCTAACAAACCTGATGTTGGTTTAAATGAGCTGATTGAATTTATAGATATAGGTGGACCAACAATGATAAGATCTGCGGCTAAAAATTACAAAAATGTCCTAGTTGTAGTAGATGAATCTGATTTAGAAAATATATCAGCTAAATTAAAAAATAGAGAAGAGTTTGATGAAAAATATAGAATGTACTTAGCTTCAAAAGCCTTTAATTTAACCGCCTTTTATGATAGCTGTATAAGTAATTATTTAAATGCTCAATTGAAAGATAAGGATGATTTTCAAGAATTTTTAACGGTTCCATTTGAAAAAAGCTATCAAATGAGATATGGTGAAAATCCTCATCAAAGTGCCATTTTTTACAAAAATACTTTGAGTAGCGGGGCTATGACTTCATTTGATCAATTAAATGGGAAAGAGTTATCCTTTAACAATTTAAGAGACGCAGATTCTGCATGGAAAGCTGTAAATGAATTTGAAGATATAGCATGTTGCTGTTTAAAGCACAGTTCTCCTTGCGGTATTGCCTTAGGAGATAGTGTTTTAGAAGCATACAAGAAGGCTTATTCATGTGATCCGGTTTCTATATTCGGCGGAATAGTTGCTTTCAACAGGAAAGTTGATGTTGAAACCGCACTTGAACTAAAAAAAATATTTCTTGAGGTAATAATGGCTCCAGAGTACGATGAAGAGGCTTTAGATATGTTAAAAAAGAAAAAGAATTTAAGAATTTTGAAGATGAATTCTAAGCCTATTGATACGTATGAATGTGTATCTGTTGATGGCGGAATTCTTGTTCAGGAAGTTGATAGAGGGGTTATAAATGAATTTAAGATTGTAACAGATACTAAAGTCCCAGAAGAAATCAAAGAAGAACTTTTGTTCGCATGGAATGCGGTAAAACACGTTAAGTCAAATGCAATAGTTGTATCAAAGAATAGGGCAACCACAGGCATAGGGCCTGGCCAACCCAATAGAATCTGGGCTGCTATTCAAGCTCTCGAAAGAAGTAAAGGAAAGGGTGGGGACGTTTTAGCTTCAGATGCATTTTTCCCTTTTAGTGATGTAGTAGAAAAGGCTGCAGAATATGGAATAAAAGCAATAATCCAACCTGGAGGGTCAATCAGGGATGATGAGTCTATTCAGGCATGTAACAAATATGGAATAGCTATGGTATTTACTGGAATGAGACATTTTAAACATATATAATAAATTTTTTTAATTTGTAGTATACAAATCACCCATTTTTTGATATACTAAAAATGGGTGATTAATATGAATGTAAAAATCAAAACTTTTACTTTACTGTGTATAACTATTTTTTCTTTTTATCTTTTATTTTTACTACCAGATGCAAGCTTTAAAAATATTGCTCTAATAGATACTTTAATGGTTATAGCGTTAACCGCTATTTCTGATAATATAAGGGTTTATTGGAATGACCGTAATAGGTTGGTTTCTAACACCGTGGGTTTTGTATATGCTTTTTTGTTGGGGCCTAAATACATTTTAATTTCATCTTTAGTCATTCTTTTCAGTAAGACCAAACATCCAGAAATAAGTAGGAAGATATATAGAGCTCTTGTGTTCTCAACAAGCTATTCGCTATCGGCCCTGATTTCTTATAGATTTAATCCCTTTCTTTCTATATTTTTATTTTTGACTATTTCTAAAATTATTAACAGCTTGATAGTTGAAGGAAAGGAAAATTTTAATTTTTCGGTGTTTATGTATGAATACCTTTATTTTTTGAGTCTTTTACCTTTTTCTTATTTGTATTTACAGTTTGAGTTTTCTCCTTTTAAGTACATGATAATTTCTGTGAATTTGTTGATATTACTCCTCTTTTATCTGATAGCCAAAACAAGGAACGATAAAAAAAATCTGGCTTTGAGAACCCAAAGAATAAGAAAATTAAATGATGTGATTGTTAATTTAAGCAATGTCATTAGGCAACTTTCCTTGAAAGTATCCTCAGAGAAAATTCTCGATCAAATAGCTGAAATAATGCAGAAAAATATGGGCTACTCATATGTTCTTATTAGTTTGTTTAACTATAAGAGTAACAAAGTTGAAAGAATAGCACAGCGGGGACTAAAAAAAGAAATGTATGAAAAAATTAAAACTCAAGAGGTTCCTATATCTGAAATTCTTAAATTCATGGACGAAAAGTATAATTATAAAGATACCTACTTTATTCCTCACGCTAATAAAATAAGCGAAACTTATACCTTTCAACCTAGAGATGAAGTGAGTATAGATTACTTAGAAGATAATCAAAATTTGTGGGATCCTAATGATTTATTATTGTTGGCTTTGAGAGATGAAAGAAACAACATTATAGGGTATATATCTCTTGATTCACCTGAGAATAATTTAAGACCTTCTAAAGAAGAGTTGAACATTTTATCTGGTTTCGCTCAGTTAGTTTCACTGGCGTTGGAGCATTCACAAAAATTTATGGAGATTAAAGATCAAGCTGATAGAGATAGTTTAACGGGACTTTTTAATCATTCCAAATTATTTTATGATTTGGACAATTTCGAAAAGAATAAAGAAAATATTTGTGCAGTATTTATAGATCTGGATGATTTCAAGGATATAAACGACAAATATGGTCATAAGTTTGGTGACGAAATACTTATAAAGTTTTCTCAATTAATATTGAATACTGTCAGAAATAAAGACAGGGTTTATAGATATGGTGGAGACGAGTTTATAATTTTATTGACTGGTATTTCAACAGAGATTGGTATAAAGATTGTAGAAAGGATTTATGATGCAACACAAAATTTCGAACCAAAGATAAGTTTTAGTGCGGGATTAAGTACTTGTGAGGAAGTAGTTAATAGTTATAAAGAGATCATCGAAATTGCAGACAGAAAAATGTATTTATCAAAAAAACAAGGTAAAGGTAATTTGATGGTGTAGTAGATCTTTCTTTTTGATGTTGGGAGGGAAATAAAATAATGAAAGTATTGGTAGTAGGCAAAGGTGGCAGGGAACATGCAATAGCTTGGAAGTTGTCACAAAGTAAAGATATAGAAAAGGTGTTTGTAGCCCCTGGAAACGATGGTATATCTATAGAAAATAAATGTGAATGTGTAAAAATAGAATCCATAGAAGAAATTATAAATTTTGTTAAGAATAATAATATAGATATAACCATAGTTGGCTCAGAAGAGTATTTAGCAAGGGGAATAGTTGATAAGTTTGAGGAATCAAATTTAAAAATAATCGGTCCCAACCAAAAAGCTGCTCTATTAGAAAGTAGTAAGATATTCGCAAAGAGTTTTATGAAAAGACATAACGTTCAAACAGCATCTTTTAACACATTTGTTGAGTTGAAAGATGCTCTTGAATATTCTAAGAAGGCTTCGTATCCATTTGTGATAAAAGCCGATGGTTTAGCTTCAGGGAAAGGTGTTTTTATATGTAATTCTTACGAAGATTCTTTCCTAGCAATAAATGAACTTATGAAAGAAGAAAAATTTGGTGAATCTGGTAAAAAAATTGTTATTGAGAAATTCTTAAAAGGTTTTGAAGCCTCTGTTTTCTTGTTGATGGATGGTGAAAATTATACATTTTTTATTGTTTCGAAGGATCATAAAAAACTGTTGGAAAATGATCAAGGCCCGAATACCGGAGGTATGGGAGCGATAACACCTCATCCTGACATTGATGAAAAAGTGATGGAGTTAATCTTTCAAAAAATCGTTAATCCAACTGTCAAAGGTTTAAAAGAAGAGAGGTTATTATATAAGGGATTTTTGTATATAGGATTAATAATAGAAGAAGAAACACCCCGAACGGGGTCAAGGAAAAACACCCCGAACGGGGTCAAGGATGAACCCTATGTTTTGGAATACAACGTGCGGTTAGGAGACCCTGAAGCCCAATCTATTCTTTATTTATTAAAATCTGATTTTATTGATATAATAAACGCCATTGAAAAAGAAAGAGTCAACACTACCAAAATAGAGTTTTATGATGGTTTTTCTTTGTGTCTTGTGCTTAGTAGCTTCGGTTACCCTTTTTCCTATTCAAAAGGTGAAAGAATCACAATTAAACCTGGAATAACATCGAAGATCTTTTATTCCGGCGTTAAAAAAGATGGTGAGAATTTACTTACCGATGGTGGTAGGGTACTATCGATAGTAAATAAGGCAGATACCTTAGAAGAGGTACGAAAAATTGTTTATGATGAAGTTGAAAAAGTACATTTTAAATCAAAGTACTATAGAAAAGATCTCTAGTTAGAATTTAGCCGCTTTTGTTAATTTTATGACGGCTTAAGGATTCTTCGACCTTTAGATATCCCTTTTTCATAGCTTTTTTACTCACCTGTACGTTAAATTGGTCGCCTTTGATTTTTTTCATCTTTTCTTCTATGCTTTTTGAACGTTCAGAGTCTTTTTTTAAGATGTTTTCTATGATATTTTTCACGGAGGTTTCAGTTTTAAATGGTTCTAATTGTTTAAGTAATTCAAATCTTTCTTCTAACAATTTTGAGAAAGTCCCAAAATCATCGGTTTTTAGCGAGTCATCCAACGCTTTTTCTTTTTTGTTTATTTCATTTATTATTTCTTCCAACATGGTCTTTCTAGAGGCCATTTAAAATCCCCCTTTTTATCCCACTTTTGTTGAATTATATCACATTTTTTCTAATTACTTAGTAAAATGGTAAATATTTGTATTTAGAGACATTTAACAGAGATTAGAGCTCATTATAATCGATTATTTCACTTTTTCGATGTTTTCTTGTATAATATAAGTTGGAGACTTTTCTATTTGTCGAAAGAAAAAGGAGAATTCATTATGGAAACCAAAGTTATTGAAGTGGATCCATTAAATATCGAAGAAGAGAAAATTAAAGAAGCTGCTCAAGCGATAAAAGAGGATAAAACAGTTGTCTTTCCTACCGAAACGGTTTATGGTTTGGGAGCAAATGGTCTGTCAGAAAATGCTGTAAAAAAGATTTTTGAGGCAAAAGGAAGACCTTACGACAATCCTTTAATCCTTCATGTATCGAATGTTAAATCTTTTTTAGAGTACACTTATATTTCTTATACTCTTTTAGAAAAAATAGAAAGATTATTGCCAGGTCCAATTACTTTTGTGTTAAAGAAAAGGGGGATCGTTCCAGATATTGTGACAGCAGGAAAAGATACTATTGCCATAAGAATGCCAGCCCATCCTGTAGCCTTAAAATTGATAGAATACGCTGACGTCCCAATAGCTGCACCAAGCGCTAATGTTTCAGGTAAACCTAGTCCAACAATGTCGGAACATGTTTTAAAAGATATGTTTGGGAAAGTTGATTACATAATAATTGGAGGTAAGGTAGAGTTTGGAGTTGAATCGACAATAATTGATTTAACTCAGGGAAAGATACCAATAATATTACGTCCAGGTCCCATTCCACCCGAAAAATTAAAAGAAATTTTTGGAGATATTACTATTCCAGAATTTGCATATGGAAAAACAGAACCAGATTATATAAAATCTCCAGGTATGAAGTACCGACATTATGCTCCTAACACCCCTGTTATTTTGGTTGAACATGATGATGCAAATACTATGGTGAAGAAAGTTTTAGAAGAAGTAAAAAACTATAAAAATCCAATAGTTCTATGCTTAAAAGAACATGTTGACTATTATAAAAAACATAATATTAATTTTGACACTATAGGTAGTGAAACAAATTATTATGAATTTGCTGTGAAACTTTTTGAAATGTTGAGACAATACGATGAAAAAGTTGATGCTATGATTATCGAAGGTATAGAAGACAAAGGCATAGGTATAGCAGTTATGAACCGTCTAAGAAAGGCATCTTACAAGATAAAATAAAGAAACGCCCCGAAGGGGGTTCAAGGAGAACTCCCCGAACGGGGTCAAGGTAAAGAAAGGAAGGGTTAAAAATGGAAATTTTATTTGATGTTGGCAACTCTTATACAATGTTGGGAGTACATGAAGATGGTAAGTTTTTGACTTGGAGAATTGGCCCGAGTAGTTTTGAATCAGAGGATGTGTTATTTGTAGTCATATCAAATTTGTTAAATCGTACAAAGATTGATCTAAATAAGATAACATTGGCTGGCATATCTTCAGTGGTTCCTAATGTTAACTTTATTTTAGAACAGATGCTAAAAAAATATTTTAATGTTGAAAGTGTTTTTGTTAGTACCAATAATAAAATTAATAATATAGCATATTTAGTAGATTATCCCAAAGAAATTGGCGCAGATAGAATATGTAACGTTATCGCATGTAAAGAAGAGTATGGCGATAACGTAATTGCTCTAGATTTTGGGACAGCTATAACCGTCGATGTTTTAGAGGGGGGTAATTTTGTAGGTGGGGCGATAATTCCCGGATTTAAGACAGCCATAAGCTCATTGTTTTCAAGAACCGCTCAACTTCCGAAGGTAGAGATAAAGGTTCCTGAATACCATTTGGGGAAAAATACTGTCGACAACATTCAAATAGGAGTAATAAAAACAACTTTATATGGGATAGAGAGACTTATATACGAAATAAAACAGGAAAGAAAGAGAGATTTTGTTGTTGTGGCGACAGGAGGAGATACGAGTTTTATCTCAACTAAAACATCTATTTTCAAACATTACGATCCTTATTTAACATTAAAGGGAATATTATATTATTCAAGAGAAATTAGAAAATTGCGATAGGAGGCAACGATTTGAACTTCTTGGTTGTTAATCCTTGGATCTACGATTTTGCCGCATATGATTTTTGGCTTAAACCCTTAGGGTTGTTATACATAAGTGAGGTACTTACTTATTTAGGTCACAATGTCACCTTTGTTGATTTGTTAGACAGGCATGATAAAGATTTAATCGCAAAATCGCCCCCAAAAGATAAGAAGTACGGAACTGGTAAATTTTATAATGAAAGTGTTGAAAAGCCAGCAATATTAAAGAATATCCCAAGAAAATTCAAAAGGTACGGGTTGCCTTTAAAATTGTTTGAAAGTAAGTTAGAAACAATAAACAAACAGAATAAAATTGATGCAATCTTAGTGGGAATTACCTTAACATACTGGTACTACGGTGGAGAAAAAACTATCGAAATTTTGAGAAATATCTTTCCATCAACTCCTATTTTTTTAGGTGGTGTTTATTCCACCTTGTATACAGAACATGCAGAAAATAATTTTTCCAAATTTAAAGTCAATATCTTTCCAGGTACTGGGATATTTCCTTTAAAGAAAGTTTTGGAATTGCTAAACGAGGAACTTACAAAATTAAATAACTTCAACTGGTTTGAAGAAATTGATCTCACCTATGATTTTTATGATTCCTATCTCACTTATGTTGTATTAATTTCTTCCGTAGGTTGTCCCTTTCATTGTACGTATTGTGTAACTCCTAAGATGTGGAAATTTCAATATAGAAGTATTGACAAAATAATTAATAACATAGAGTATATTCTCAAAAAAAGGCCCTATGTAAAAGATGTCGTTTTTTTCGACGATGCGTTCTTATTAAGAAAAGATATTAAAGAATTGTTGAAAGCCTTATCTACCTTTAACGTTCGATATCATTTGCCCAATGGTATACATGCTCGACGTATTGATGATGAAATAGCCTTGTTATTGAAAAAAGCAAATTTTAGGACCATAAAATTAGGGTATGAAAGCTACGATTTTAATATTCAAAAAGGGACAGGATTTAAGGTAACTAATGAAGATCTTGTAAAAGCAGTTACGTCTCTAAAAAATGCTGGTTTTGATATGAATGATGTTTATGCTTACGTGTTAGTGAATCTACCCTTTCAAGATAAGGAAAATGTAATACAAGCTGTAGACTTCTGTCATTCACTCGGAATAAGGGTGAATTTAAACGAATTTACTCCAATTCCTGGAACCGTTGAATACAATGAACTTATTAAAAAAAATGTTATATCTCCAAACATAGATCCTTTGCTTCTAAATAACACCATTATTCCTTATTGGTCCAATTTTGGCCTATCTATTGAAGATCTTGAAGAAGTTAAAAGATATACAAAATCCAAATATTCCGATTAGTTGAGATTATTAAGTATTAGAGACTTTTAGAATTGATTACGCCAGAAAATCTTTGAATTCCGTACCTTGACATATTAGAATAAATTGACTATAATTATAGTCAAGGAGTGAAAAAAATGTATTTAAAAGACTTTACCTTTTATAGTTTAGCTGAAGCGAAAGCAAAATTATCTCAAGTTGTTGATGAAGTGGAAAATAAAGACATTGTGATAACCAAAAACGGTTTGCCAAAGGTTGTTTTATTAAACTATGACAAATTTGTAAAACTCATGGATTTTGTCGATGAAGTTAGAGATATTTCCCTTTTTGAGGTAGAAAATGTGGAAGAATATCAGCGAATTAAGGATTTTTTTAAGGATTTTGATTACTGAGTTCATCATTCTTTTTGGTTAACTCTGAGGTAAATGGTATAGACTCTTTTTTCCTTATGGGTGGGCTGCGGGGCGAAGGGGCGCTAACACAAGTTTTAGTGTTATTAAAGACAGAAAAAAATTAAAAGATGGAGGTGTTTTTTTAATGGCTCAAGTTTTATTAGAAAAGGTTAACAAGGTTTATCCAAATGGATTTCACGCAGTAAAAGATGTAAATTTCGAAATAGAAGATAAGGAGTTTCTTGTGCTCCTTGGTCCTTCTGGATGTGGAAAAACAACTACTTTAAGGATGATTGCAGGGTTGGAAGATATTACAGAGGGAACAATAAAAATCGATCAAAAAGTTGTAAATGATGTGGAACCAAAGGATAGAGACATAGCTATGGTTTTCCAAAATTACGCCCTATATCCACATATGACTGTTTACGATAACATGGCTTTTGGGTTGAAATTGAGAAAAACACCAAAAGACGAAATCGAACAGAGGGTCAGAAACGCCGCAAAGATTCTAGGAATTGATCACTTATTAGACAGAAAACCAAAACAATTATCAGGTGGGCAACGACAGAGAGTTGCACTAGGTAGAGCTATCGTAAGGGATCCTAAAGTGTTCCTATTCGATGAACCTCTTTCAAACTTAGATGCAAAATTAAGGGTTCAGATGAGAGCCGAACTTAAGAAATTACAAAAAAGGTTGGAAGCTACGGTTGCTTATGTTACGCATGACCAAGTTGAAGCTATGACTATGGCTGATAAAATTGTCATTATGAATGAAGGAGTAATTCAACAAGTCGGAGGTCCTTTTGATGTATACAATAATCCTGCCAACATTTTCGTTGCTGGATTTATCGGGACTCCTCCGATGAATTTCTTAAATGTAAAAGTATCAAGAGATAACGGTATTTGGTTTAAAACTGAGGGAATATCTATAAAAGTACCAGATGATAAAGCACCTTTACTTGAAAATTATATAGATAAAGATGTTATATTTGGGGTTAGACCAGAAGATATTTATGATAAGAATTTTTTTGAAGGTGCTGATGAGTCTAATATTTTAAAAGCCCTCGTTGATGTCGTTGAACCTTTGGGAAGTGAGACTTTGCTTCATTTAAATATTAGTGGGCAATCAATAACCGCAAAGGTAAGTCCTCGAACACAAGCAAAATCTGGGCAGAATTTCGAAGTTGCTATCGATTTATCCATGATACATGCTTTCGATAAAGAAACTGAACAAGCTATATTTTAATTTTTTGAATTCATACCCTTTGTGCCATTGTCACAAAGGGTTTTATCTAAAAATTCAATATTAATATTATATGGGGGGATTCTATTGGTTATTAAGTTGGTTTTTGGAGCTTTAGAAGGTGACAAAATCGATCTTCCTGTTCATTACAATAGACCTTTGCAAGGACTGTTTTACTATTTAATGTCTGACACTGTGCCGAAGTACCACGATTTAGGAACAAGATCTGAAGATAGGAAGTTGAAGCTTTTCACTTTTTCAAGGATTTATCCCCACAACTCCTTTAAAGTTGTAAATAGAAGAATGGTATTTAAAGGCTTTTTCAATATTTATTTTGCCTCGCCAATTGATAAATTAGTAAAAGCGGTTTTACATTCCATAAATGAACAAAAGGTCGTAAGAATAGAAAAAAATTATTTTACTTTAATGAAGTATGAAGTTATTAATAATGAAGTTGATGAGGAAATGCTTGTTAAAACTCTCTCGCCTATTACAGCATATTCAACTATCATTCTACCAAACGGGAATCGTTACACTCATTATTTTTCGCCATACTCATCAGATTTTAAAAAATTGATTGAAGAAAATCTCAAAAGAAAAGCATCGGCATTAGAAATTGAAATACGAAATAATAATTTTTATATTGAACCTTACGGTATAACAGAAAAAAATGAAAAATTACTTTTTTACAAAGATATTATAATAAAAGGATGGACTGGATATTTCATTTTAAGAGGCGATCCTCAATTGTTGAAATTAGCTTTAAATTCTGGATTGGGAGCTAAAAATGCACAAGGATTTGGAATGATCCTTTCTGCTGATAAGAGTTCTATAAAAGAAAAGAATTTTTCACAACTTGCAGAAGAAGGCTGAAATACACATACATTTCAGTTTTAAATTAAATGTTCGGGGGTGTAATTATTGACTAAAAAAAATATTATGTATGCACAATCGGGAGGAGTTACCGGCGTAATAAATGCTTCTGCATATGGACTTATAAGTAGGGCTTTGAAGGAGCCACAAATTGATAAAATATATGTGGGTATAAATGGTATTACAGGGGTTCTTGAAGGTAAATTGTTCGAT
Source organism: Petrotoga olearia DSM 13574 (assembly GCF_002895525.1). Taxonomy (GTDB): domain Bacteria; phylum Thermotogota; class Thermotogae; order Petrotogales; family Petrotogaceae; genus Petrotoga; species Petrotoga olearia. The sequence continues at coordinate 139,710 of NZ_AZRL01000021.1, read as the reverse complement.
TTAACAAAAGAGTCTGGCGATAAGGTAAATAATTTGAAAACTACTCCAGGAAGTGCCTTTGGTACCTGCAGGCATAGATTAAAAGAAGGAGACGAAGAAGGTTTTCGAAAACTTTTTAAAACTTTCGAAGATTACAACATTAGCTATTTCTTTTATAATGGTGGTAACGATTCTATGGATACAGCCCATAAAATCGACGAGTACTCAAAAAAGATAGGGTACGATTTAAAAGTTATAGGTATTCCGAAAACAATAGATAACGATCTATACGGTACTGATCATTCTCCAGGTTATGGTTCTGCATCCAAGTATTTGGCAATTTCAATGTTGGAAGCCAGCATAGATACTCGTAGTATGGCAAAAGACTCCACAAAAGTTTTCATAATGGAGACAATGGGGAGACACGCAGGCTGGCTTGCCGCAGCTACTTCTTTGGCTAAGTTAAATGGAGATTTTGGGCCTCATATTATTTTGCTACCAGAAAGAATTTTTGAAGAAGATAATTTTATTAATAAGGTTCAAAAAGAGGTAAATAGAAATGGTTACTGTACGATAGCTGTTTCTGAAGGCATTAGGTATAAAAGTGGGGCTTTTGTTTCCGATATGGGCTACACCGACAGTTTTGGAAACAGGCAGTTGGGAGATGTTGGAAGGGTTGTAGCCAATATTATTTTAACTAGGTTAGGTTTGAAAGTGCATGTGTCTATACCTGACTACCTCCAACGAAGTGCAGGGCACATTGTTAGTAAAACCGATCAAGATGAAGCGATTATGGTGGGAGAAAAGGCCTTAGAATATGCTTTGAATGGTATCTCAGGATTCATGGTAGCGATTAATCGCCTCTCAAATAACCCTTACAAAATAGAATTTGGCAAAGTCCCTTTATTTGAAGTAGCGAATAATACCAAATATTTACCTGAAGAATATATTTCTGATGATGGTTACGGTCTGAATCAACATTTTATCGATTATGCTAAACCTTTAATTGAAGGAGAAAGTTATCCACCTTACGAAAATGGTATTCCTAAATACGTATCTTTCCCAATTGAATGATAAACATGAAGTAAGTGAGAGGGGGGCACCCTAAACAAAAAGCCGAGCAGTGCGCTCGGCATTTATTAGGGATTATTGATTTATGGTTTTTTGATATCTTGTGGGGCTATTGGTGGATTCTCTTTCAGCTGTTTTAATACTATTTCTATTGCCATATCTAGTTGAGGATCTTTTTTTTCTTTATAATCTTTTGGTGTAATGTCTATTTCAATGTCCGGATCGGTTCCATAATTTTCGACATCCCATCCAACGTCTTTGAACCAAAAGGCCATTTCTGGCTGGGTTGTTATAGTTTTATCAACAAGCGGGTTCCTGGGCCAGATTCCAATCACTCCCCCCCAAGTTCTCTTACCTATAAGTTTCCCTAGTTTCATCAATTTAAATGAATGACTAAAAATATCTCCATCTGAACCAGCAAACTCGTTCGTTATAGCAACCATTGGACCTCTAACGCTGTCATATTGATAGGCTTCGGCCTCTCTATATGGTGAGAGATCGTATCCTATAAACTTTCTATTCAATTTATCCAAAATCATTGAAGATACAAAGCCACCACTATTGACCCTTACATCGATTATGAGTCCGTCATATCTGACTTCGCTTAAAAAGTTTCTGTGAAATTCTGCGTATCCAGTGTAACCCATATCTGGGATATGAATGTATCCAATCCGTGAATTGGTTTTTTCGTGAACATAATTTTTATTTTGTTCTACCCATTCCCTATATCTTAGAGGAGTTTCATCTTTTAACGTTTTGACAATATACTTTCTCTTACGTTCAATATTATTACTGCTTGATACTACTATTTCAACATCTTCACCACTGTAGTTTACCAAAAATTCATTGGGTATTTTATCCTTTATTTCAATGCCGTTTATCGATAATAGGTAATCCCCTTCTTTTACCTCAACTCCTGGCCCAAGTAATGGAGGTTTATTTTTTTCATCCCATATGTCTCCTTTGACAATGTGACTAATCTTGTATAGATTTTTATCTTCATCCAATATCAAATCCGTCCCTAAATATCCTATTTTATAAACTGGCTTGGGTTTGTATTCTCCTCCCATCTCGTAAGCGTGTGATGACTTTAATTCTCCTTGCATCTCCCATATCAAATCAGAAAATTCTGTTCTTGCTGCTATTCTTTCAACTAGAGGATAATACTTTTCTAATATTTTATTCCATTCGATTTCTTCTAGTTTGTCTTTATCCCAAAAATAAAACTTTTGTAGACGCCAAGCTTCACAAAGCATTTGTCTCCATTCTAACAGTGGTTGAACTTCCACGTTGATCCTATTAAGATCTATCCAACCACATTTTCTGGAATATTTATTTTTACATTCTTTTTCTTGTTCTGGAGAAGGAGGGTTAGAAGTTTTAAGAACTCTTAATTCATCGTCAATCCGTACGACGATTTTCTCCTTATCCTCGGAAATTTGAAAATCTGAAATTTCCTCAAGATAAGTATTCTCTTCTTTTTCAATGAAATCGTAGTATTTCAAGGTTAATTTTTCATCTTCTTCGCTAAGCATATCTTCTTCATTTTCTAATACACCCTTTACGGGAGAAATTGTATAGAAAACCTTATCTTTTGCAGCTTGTATGTTTACATATCTTTCTTCGCTAATTGGGAATGGTAAAATTCTATCAGCTATGTTATCAAAATCAATGTCCACTTTTATTTCTTCTTTTTTCTCTTCTTCTTGTTCTTTTTTCATTATTTCCTGAAAAGGTGAAAAGATATCTTTTTTGAGTGTTATAAGATAAGGCTTAGTCCCTTTTGCGAATGCTAAATTCATTTGAAATCTATCTTCAATTGGATTGAATATTCGATAAGATAGAAAATAAAGATATTTTCCTTCTGGATCAAATACGGGGTTTACATCTATGAGAATAGGTTTTGTAACTTGATGTATCTCTCCTTTTTCCTTATCGAATATCATAATAGCTGCCTGTTTATTGTTTATGAACTTTGAATGAGCAATCCACCTACCATCTGGAGAGAAAGAATATCCATTAATGGGACCAATGGTACTTTTATCCACATCAATCTTCTTATGGTTTCTCAAATCAATCAAAATGAGTTCGTTTCTTTGATTGGTTAACAAAATTTCTTCATCTTTCGGAGAGGCAACGATATTCATAACCCTTCCTAAATCATATTCTTCTAGTTTATCTATTAAATTACCAGTTTTTAGATCATACACCTCGAGATGTTCATAATTATTTTCATCACTTATTGTTACTGCCTTTTCTTCATCTTTTAGATTTAGGTATGTGGTAAGTCTATATCTGACACTGTTTTCTTTTCCAAGTTGTTTAACCGGACCGTACCAGTTGTTGTAATAAAAGCTTTTGCCTCTATGAGTAGTTATTAAATTCTCAGCATTTTTAGAAATAGAGAAACCTTCAAAATACTGTGTCGGGTCAACGAATTTTCTGTTTCTTTGGGGTAAGGTACTGTAGTATTTTATATTTACCTTTTCTGATACGTTATTTGATACATTCAAGATATAAATATCCGAACCGGCATGATACACAATATTTTTTCCATCCGATTTTGGGTTTCTGACATAAAAATCCTTATGATGTGTATGCTTTTTTAGGTCTTTCCCTTCAACTGTGCAGGAGTATATGTTAGCAACATCGTCATGGTCTGAGATAAAGTAAATTCGGTCTTGGATCCATATTGGATTGGCAAAGTTAGATTTTAAGTCGATCAATTTTCTGAAGTTGTAGTTTCCTTCCAAGTCTATCAGTAATTCGCCGGCTGTTCCACCTCTGTATTTTTTCCATCGAGCTGGATCTCCAGTTTTCCTTCCTAAAACAACACCTTTTTCTTTCCCAAACGAGATTTCAGTGGCTATACCAAAATCTAATTGTTTTAATTTCCTCTTATCTTCAACGTCTACTTCCCATAGAGATGTGATCCTTTTAAATGGTTGAGCATAGTTTGATGAAAAGATTATCTTTCCATTATGCCAACAAAGTACTTTGCTGTTTTGGCCTAGATATGTTAACCTAATTGGTACGCCCCCAATTGAAGGAATTATATATACGTCAGGTACTCCTTCATCTCTTCCAGTAAAAGCTATCCATTTTCCATCTTCAGAAAAAGTTAGATCGGAGATTTCTCCAACATTTGTGGTTAACCTTCTAGCTATACCCCCTGAAGAAGGAACTACCCAGATGTCATCTTCTGCAACAAAGGCTATTTGATCGTTGTAAATGGTCGGAAATCTGTAGTAACCGTTGAACTCTTCACCCATAAGTTCTTCCCCCTTTTGTTATTATAAGTTTTCATAGAGATAGTTGATTATGGAATTTTCAAACTCTTTTACCTTCAAAACATCAAAGGGAAAGTTATTTTCCATTAAGCTGAAAAGGTAATAATTCCCACTATTTGATTTGAAAATCCCACTGATGGCAGAATCGTAATATAAAGTTCCGGTTTTTGCATAAATTTCAAAATTGAAACGATTTTCAAGTGTACTTTTTTCGTATGGTGATGCTAAGTAATCAAACAAATTAGATTGATACTTTGAATATAGATAAAATAATGTATCAGATATCATCTTTGGAGATAACAAGTTGTACATAGATAATCCACAGCCATCTTTAATTACATAATTGGTCATGTCGTATCCTAAGGTTTCTTTGATTACTTTCTTAGAGTGATTTTCAGAATCTTCTATTTTCCCATTGCCATAAATAGCGCCAAGATTTCTAAAAATCTGTTCGGCTATCTGATTATCGCTTGTTTCCAACATTTGTTGTATTATATTGATTAGAGGTGGAGAATAATTAGTATATAGAAGATTAGCGTTAAAAGGCACTTCATCATATCTTATTTCTCCCCAAAACTCAACACCTATTTCTTGTAAGAATAATGTTGTAAGAAAATTAATGTAATCCTTTATTTCATAATTTGTTTTATATTTAAAAGATTCATGACTTGTTTGCCAAATATTAATTGCCGAGATTTGTGGTTGTGGGTCATCCCACATCCAACCTCTACCAAAACCTTCTTCGGTCATGAAGGAATAATCGAAAATAATATCACCATATATCTTTTTTATTCCCCTATCCACCGTTGCCCTTTTTAGTATTTCTTTGTATTGTAAAGAAGTTAAAACGGGGTCTCCATATCCTTTTATATACAGATTTCCTCTGAAATGCGGTGATATTTCCCCTGTATGGTATATTTTAGTTTCGAATTTGTAATTATTCCCTAGACTTTCCAAGGCAACGAGGGCGGTAATTAATTTTGTGTTTGAGGCGGGAATGAATAATTTTTCTGAATTATAGTCGATAAGAACTTCACTGGTGCCAAGATCTCTCAATTCAAACCCAACAAATCCTTGAAAACTTTCCAATTTTGAAATGAGTTCATTTTGGATTTGAGGAGTTATGGGGGGTGTTTCTGAAGGCACTATAGGAGTAGGTTTTGTTTCAGGTTCAGCAATTTTTGAAGGTTCTATTATTTGTATTTTTGAGGAATCTTCATTATCTCTAGGGATTGGAACCCTACTCGAAATTGGAGCAGCTATGACAACTGTACTAACATTAAAAAAAACTAAAGTAAAGATTGTGAGACTCAAGACGGTCAAAAAATTACTAGATCTTAACTGATTTTTGGTTTTAATATTATTCACTCCTTTTCAGAATTTATTTTATAAGCTAAGGCTGTTTCAATTAACTTTCTGTAATTATTAATAACTTCTTTAAAATCATGATCTTTGAGCATCAGACCCATGCCTTTTGTAATGGATGTAAGAAATTCTAAGATGTATTTAGCTTCGATGTCCTTTCTTATTTGCCCTGCATTTTGAAATTCAGCGATCTTATCAGTGATTACCTTTCCAAATCGTTGATAGTAGTAATCGTTTATGATGGAAGTGATTTCAGGGTGTTCAAAAAGATCATCTATGGGGTACTCTTTCATCAGAGATTGAACATCGAAGTTTAGATTAGATAGATAGTCAAGAACTTCCTGGAAAGTGTTAAAATCATCAACGTATTTCTTAAAAGGGGTGAAGAAATCGTCCAATAAATTCTTAATAACAAAAATTATGAATTCATCCTTTTTTCCAAACTTTTTATAAACAGTCGATTTGCTGAGTTTGGCATCGTAGATAACCTTTTCATAATTGAAGTTAGTGATGCCGTGATTGAGTAGTTCCCCCTTTGCCAAATCGATTAATACTTCAATTTTATATTTTGTATTTTTCTTAGAAATTTTTTGCCTTTTAGCCATACATCTTCTCCAACTTATAAAATTTTTAAAAAAAGAGTGTAGTCTCTTTTCATATTAATATAGCTTCTTTTAATATTTCATCTTTTAACTCTTCTCTTATAGCTCTATCTGAAACAACATCAACCTTAACATTCAGTGGCCTTTCCAATTGTATTTCAACTTCTTCACTTTTTTGCCCTTTTAATTTCAACTTTGGGTATCAATTAATATTATAACATTCTTTGAGCATGAGAAGAAACTTTTAAATGGCTGTATAATAAAAATGGTTGATGAGGTACTTGAGCAGAGTTAATTGCAAAGAGTACAATATGTAAAGTTTTCTTGTGCGGAAAAGAGTTGCTACAGAAAAAATAAGGAAATAACATCTGAAATAAGTTCATAGGGAAAAACGTTGTATAATATATCTAAGTTTGAATAAAAACCGAAAAAGGGGGTGGTTCTATGCTGAATATGAATATATTATGTGTACTAATAGCAAATATTCGAAAGTCGGCTATCCCTTCGGTTTGTAAAAATAGACCTTTCTAAAAAGATGAGTCTCTTTTTAAGATCCGATGGGATATAAAAAGTTACTCAATTGCTTATACACGTACTTTTTAGGAGGTCTAAAAGTTGAAAGAATTATTTCACAACAGGAATTATATGTTCTATTGGTTTAGCAGTGCTTTTACTATGGCAGCAAGCAACATTGTTCAATTTATGCTTTCATTGTATGTTTTGGATACAACAGGTTCTGCTACTCTTTTTGCAACTATGCTATCCATAACTATCTTTCCAAGATTGTTATTTTCCCCCATTGCAGGAGTTTTTGGGGATCGTTTCGACAGAAGAAACTGGATGTTTTTTTTAGGGCTTTGTTCAGGAGTCACAATAGCCTTATTTGGAATACTTCATGAATCAGGAATTATTTTAACTATTTGGATAATCTATGTATTAGTCATATTATTGGAAACATTTGAAACATTTTATAGTAGCTCATCCGTTGGAATAATACCCCTTATAGTAAAAAAAGAAGAAATAGGTGTGGCGACCTCTTTTGCAGATATTGATGAAGGGATAGTGGGGATTATTGGTCCTCTTTTAGCAGCAACGTTCTATGCCACCATTGGAGTAGGTGTAGGACTAATAATGGCAGGCGTTATATCATTCCTCGGATCTGTGCTTCTTCTTTTTATGCATACTCAGGATATTAAAGATGGTGAAGAAAACGTTAAAAATACAATTTGGAAAGATTTTTTAGATGGGGTTAACCTTGTAAAAAAAGAACCATTCTTAAGAAAATTAGTAATCCTCGCTCCACTGACAAACTTTTTCCTCACCTCCGCTTTCAACATAAGCTTAGTGTTTTTTTTAAGAAATAAATTGAATGTCTCTGATATAGTATTTGGTGGTTACGAGGCTATTTTATCGGTGATGGTTTTAATAGCTCCATTTATAGCCATGAAATTACTAAAAAAAGAAGACGCCGCTAATTTATTACCTCCCTTAATCTTCGGAATTACTATTGGTTTTACAGTCTTAGCCACCATTGTCATTTTCAATTACTTTCAAATTCTCGGTCAACTTTCAACAATAATTATCTTATGCATAGCTAGCGGTATAATTGTTGCCATAATAGAAATTATGAATATCGCATCATCAGTTATGTTTAAAACATTAGTCTCAATTAAATTTTTAGGAAGGGTTATCTCCATAGTCAATCTTCTTGCTACTATCTCTATTCCTCTTGGACAGATGATATATGGAATTATGAATGATTTTTATCCTATTTACTGGACATTAATATTATCAGCAGGAGGATTTTTCTTAATGTACTTTTTATCAGCCTCTATTTTAAAAGACATAGCAAAACCAAAAGAATGAATTTGTAATAAGGAGGATTTTTAATGGTTGAAGAAATAATGAAGAAATATGGTTATTTTAATTTTTTTAGAGATAGTCCAATTAATGATAATATTGGTAGAATCACCTTTGTCAGTAAAGAAAATTATCTTGTTATGACACCAAAGGGTGAATTGATTGGGAAACTTAAAGGGAGATACAGCTATGAAATTGAAGATGCAAAAGAATTCCCATATGTGGGAGATTGGGTTTCTATTCAATATACAGGTAATGAAAAAGAAGTTTTAATTGATCACCTTTTTCGAAGAAAAAATAGGATCTCCAGGAAAATGAGGGGTAAACAATTTTCAGAACAAATTATTGCTTGTAACGTGGATTATATAATTTTTTGTATGTCAACTGATGAGAATTTTAGCTTACGATTATTGGAAAAATATCTATATGCTTTCTCTTGCCCAAATTCTAAGAGCCTTCTTGTGCTTACGAAGAAAGACCTTGCAGAAAATGTTGAAAAGAATATTAAAAAAATAAAGGAACTTTATCCTAATCTTGAAGTGATAGCAACAAGTATCTACGAAGATTCTAGCATAAAATTACTTCTTCCTTACTTACTTGAAGGAACTACTTCCGTAATTATAGGTTCATCCGGTGTTGGTAAATCAACCTTAATCAATCACATTGCTGGTAAAGAGATATTCAAAACAAGAGAAATTAGTAAAAAAACTCAAAGAGGCAAACATACTACAACCTTCAGAAAACTTATTTATCTCGGAGAAGGATTAGGATGTATAATACCTGACTTTGACAGTTGAGAGACGATTTTTCAGTAAACCGAACGGAAGAAAGCGGGTTTGAGGGGATAAAACACCTATTTTTTTGAAAAAAATTTTTTGATGTAGTGACACTTTTTTCTCTTTTAATTATATTATTCTCTTGACTTCATAATATTTCTGTGGTATAATATTAAAGACATTATGAGGTTGGGAGATGATTTGGATGTATGTTAGAACCGTAAAAAACAATCAAGGGAAAGAATACTTAAGAATAGTAGAAAGTTACCGTGAAAACGGTAAGAACAAACAAAAGATAATCGCTAATTTGGGTAGAATCGATACTATCAGTAGAAAAGAAGTGGAAAATATTGTCGATAAACTCGTACAGATATATGATATAAAAGGTTATGTGAATTTGAATAGTGTTGAGGAAGCACCTGATAAGAAGAATTATGGGGTAAAAGTAATAGTTGATAGATTGTTTGAAAGGTATGAGATGGATAAGTTCTTTGAAAAGATGGATAAAAAGGCGAGGTTCGATGTGGAAGATTTGTTGAAAATAATGGTTATGAACAGAATAATAGAACCAAAAAGTAAGTTGGGAATATTCAACGAGTTAGATTATTACGGATTCAAAAGGAAACGCCCCGAAGGGAGTTCAAGGATGGATGAGGCAGAAACAGGCGAAGAAGGGATAGCCTTACAATGGATGTACAGGACGCTAGATGTGTTAGCGCAGAAGAAGGAAGAGTTAGAGAAACATCTGTACCGTCAAAGGATGAGTTTATTCAATTCTGTAGTAGACTTAGTGTTTTACGACGTAACGACGTTAGCCTTTGAGACACAACAAACGAACGAGTTACTACAGATGGGGTATTCGAAAGATAAGAAGTTCAACGAATCACAGGTGGTTCTAGGGATGTCGATAGATAGGGATAGGATGCCGGTTAGTTTTGATATATACCCAGGTAACACGTTCGAAGGACATACGTTCAAAGATACGATAGAGGTGATGAAAAAGAGATATCAGTTGGGAAAGGTAATAGTGGTTTGTGATAGAGGGATGATGAGTAGAACCAATATGGAAATAGTAGAGAATTCTGATTACGAATTCATAGTGGGTAAATCGATAAAACAGTTAAAAAAGGTGGATATATTCGATGGAGGATTCACTGAAATAGCAAAAGGGATTGAATACAGAGAAATAGAATACGAAGGTAAAAGATTACTCATAATACATTCAGAGGAAAGGGCAGAAAAAGATAGAAAAGACAGGATTAGATTGATTGAAAAAGCGAAAAAAATGTTGAAAGATGGGAACATAGAAACAAAAAGCAAAAGAGGTGCAAAAAAGTACTTAAAGACAAAGAACGAAGTAGATTATACACTTGATATACAAAAGATAGAAAAAGACGAAAAATATGACGGATACTATGGAATAATAACCAACACACAGTTGAATCCAAAACAGATATTAGAGCAATACCATACCTTGTGGAAAGTGGAAGAAAGCTTCAGAACACTAAAGAACTATCTTGAAACAAGACCAATATTTCATTGGACACAGAAAAGGATAAAGGGACACATAGTGATGAGTTTTGTATCTTACATAATGCAAAGAACGCTAGAATTAGAACTAGAAAGGAACAATATAGAATACTCACACGAAAAGATAAGAGAAGCGATTAAAAACATGGAATACATAGATATTAAACCCAACGAACAACATTTTGCCATTAGGACTAACATGAATCTTTTAGCTCAGAAGATATTGAAGATACTTAATATACCAATTCCAAAAGTGGTAACCCCATATGAGGAATTTGTAGAGAAACTAAAACTACAGAACGAAAATAAGGAAAATAAAGGATTAGAAAGGAGCAAAGCAAAAGTATAAGTCTAAAACACCGATAAATAAAGGAAAAGAAAGGCATGTAGTGACACTTTTGGAAAACAGAGAAAGCAAAAAACGCTTTTTTGCAATTATTCATGCCTGTTTTAGAATTCTTACATTTTTGTAACTGTCAAACTCAGGAGATATTCAAAACAAGAGAAATTAGTAAAAAAACTCAAAGAGGCAAACATACTACAACCTTCAGAAAACTTATTTATCTCGGAGAAGGATTAGGATGTATAATAGATACCCCTGGCTTAAGTTCGGTTTCTTTATGGAGTAGTTACAATTCAAACAGCGCTTTTTCAGACATCGAAGAATTGAGTTTACATTGCAAATTTAGGAATTGCACCCACACAGTTGAAAAAGGATGTGCTGTATTAAAAGGGGTAAAAGACGGAATAATAAGTGAGGATAGATATAAAAATTTCATTAAGTTAAAACGAGAAGAGAATTTTATGAAAAGTAAGATAGACTTCATCATCAATAAGAAAAGAAATAAAGAAATAGAAGAGCGAGAAAAAATGAAAAAGAGCAAAAGGAGAAAATAAAAATTTATTCAAGCAGAGGAAAGGAGGTGACATATTTTTGATAAACATTCTTATCTTTTCTCCCCATCCGGACGATGCAGAAATTTCCATCGGTGGTTTTATTTTACTTCATGCTAATGAATATAAAATTAAAATCATCAATTTGAGTGCTGGGGAGCATTCAAGTAACGGCGATAAAATTGAAAGACTTAAAGAATCTAAATTTGTGGAAAATAGGTATAAAAATATTAGTACAAAATGTCTATTTTTTGAAGATGCTAATATTCAACATACCGTTATTGATCAACAAAAGAGAATTATTCGGATTATACGAGAGTATACTACGGGCGTTATTTTAACTTCTCATTATACTGATGAACATCCTGACCATTTGGAGTCTTATTTGTTAGTAAAAAATGCGATATATAAGGCTGGATTAAACATATATCCTGAGCTGGGCGAACAGCATACGTGTAAACATCTCTTTTTTTATTCTCAAAACTTGTATAATGGAAAGGGATCAATGTTTATAGATATATCTTCAGTAATTGAAGAGAAATTGAATATTTTGTCTAAATATAGAAGTCAACTTATTCAAGATAATTCTCGCGTTAAGACATATTCCAACACTCGAATTTTTCAAAAAGTTCTTGCTAAAGATAAATATTGTGGATCATTAATAAATACTGATTACGCAGAAGAAATAATTTCCTATAAAAAAATTACCATAAAAAATATATTTGATATTGTTTTCTAATCTAAACAAGCTTTTATTTGCACTTACTAAACGAAAAGTGGTTCTTTCCATCAACGATTGACTTGATTAGCCTCTGGTAATATAATTGATGAAAATCACTTAAAAGAGGATGAGGGGAATGGAAGAAATAGTTAAGTTGTTGGATGAGAACTTAGAATACGTTAAACATGAGGTATCAGGAGATAGAATAACGATTTGGGTGAAATCAACTAAAAAAGAAGTAACCTGTCCGTATTGTGGGAAGCCATCCAAAAAAGTACATTCAAGGTATGAAAGAAGCTTTCAAGATTTACCGATACAAGGTAAAAAAAACAACGATAGTTGTAATAAGAAGAAAGATGTTCTGTGAAAACAAAGAGTGTAAGAAAAAGACGTTTGCTGAACCTCTTGACTTTGTGGAGCCAAAATTCAAAAGAACGAAAAGGTTGGAAAGAGATATGCAAGCGGTTAGAAATGCTATCATATATGAATACAACAATTGACTAGCAGAAGGTTCTGTGAATGAAGTAAAAGTTATCAAAAGGATAATGTATGGAAGAAACAAATTTGAGATGTTGAGACAGAAAGATCTTTTTCTTGAGGATAATGGGTAGGGTTCAACAATCAGTGGAAAGAACCAGTATGTTAGTTAGTGTAGCTTTGTGAATATATACAAAATGATATAAATATACAATGTATATAAAATGTATTCCTGGATAAAGAGGAAAAATTAAATTTTCATCTTAAATGAAGGTAAAATTTTTTATCTAACACGTCCTAAAGAAAAGGGTCTTCGTAAAACGCTTAATTTTAAGAATTAAATTTAATATATTAGTTTTCATATTTATTTAAAATTTCAAAGGCTCTCAGGCCTTTTTACAAAGAGGTAATGTGTAATTAGCATAGATAAAGGTTTTTAGAGGTTTAAATTAGTAACTTTAGATTGTTTAATTCACTATGTCGGAAAACTTAGGTTTTCCGACAGAAATTATTCTTCTAATTTCTAATAAATCATCTGCTTTTCATTTGTCATATGATAAATTTGAAACGTTAGTTCATTTTTGATTTATTTTATTATTAATCAATACTTATAGTTCAATATACAATATAAATATTAATTTATATTACAAAAAGGATATATATTTAAAAATATTTATATTTAAATGATATAATTGTTTTTAAAATAAATATATCTTACATTCTTAAGTATATCTATACATCATAAAAAATAATATATAATAAACAATAAAAAATAATTTTTTTCTTTAAATTTTATTAAAAAGTTCCCCATCTTTGCGGGGAACTTTTTAAGAGATAGTATAAGTTTCAATTTTATATTTGATCTAACACTGAACTATGGCTATCAGATCTAACGTATATCCCGGTAGTTGAGATGGTTGTATGTCCAAGTATGTATCGAACTTCTTCCAAATTTTTCCCTGAATTCAATAGCCTTTTGGCACAAGTATGTCTTAGAGCATGAGGTGTTGCGTTAATATAATTTATATTGTTATAGCCTTTTGCCCTTAATTGATCTATCTTTTTGTTGGCTTTTACAACGTAATCTTTGAATCTTCTTTCCATAGTTCTAGAAGTTATGGGGACATCGTTGTCATTTGAAAAGATATACTTCTTACCTTGAACCCCGTTCGGGGTGCTTTCTTCCGCAAAGGTAACTAACTGTTCTGCGTATTGTTTTGAAATCTTTAGATATCTTACTCTGTTCCCTTTCCCATTTATAACAAGTTCGGCATGGTCATCATAAAAAATAATCTGTTCTTTTTCTAACGATAAGGCTTCTGAAATTCTTAAACCTGTTTTTAACAGCAATGAATAGAAAGTTTTGTCAAATTTATCTTCAATAATGGAGAAAAAAACTTTTATTTGATTTTCTGTCAAACCTTTAGGAATATCACTCGGGATCTTTGCATTTGCATCTTTCCAATATTTTTTACCAGATATTTCATCATTTTCGTATAGATAGTTTAAAAAAGATTTTATAACAACTATCCTAAGTTTTATCGTTCTTTGAGATAGATTTGAGATCTCTTCAAGATATTTAAGAAAGCAGCCTCGAGTAAAACCATACTTTTGAACGAACTTTTTATACCCGTTCAATATTTTTTTATATTCATATATGGTAGAATCTGCCCTTCGCTTGACAAATTTTAGATAGGATAAAAATTCTGAGATATATCCTTCGATTTTGTCTTTACCTTTTATAGAGTCTGATGTATTATCTATATCCATCATAGTTTTTTCCCCCAATAAGGTGTGAAACGCTAAACAACGTGTTCTATGATACTATCAACGGTATTTTTAATTAAAGTGAGCTTTGCTTTTGATTTTTCTTCTTCTTTATCGTTTGAATATATGTATATTTTAAGTTTTGGTTCCGTTCCAGAAGGCCTAATTGCATACCATGAACCATCGCTAAACCAGAATCTTAAAACGTTAGAAGAAGGTATATCTGTTATATTGTTAATTTCTCCTGTTGTTAAATTGTATAGCTTTCTTTTCAAATAATCAGCGTATTGTTCAAGTTTGAGATCCCCAATTTCTTTGGGGAAGTTGTTTCTAAATTTCTCCATTATTCTCTTTATTCTTTCTTGGCCTTCAACCCCTTCTAAAACAAGGGAATAATTATTTTCTAATTCGTAACCAAACTCCTGATAAATATCTTCTAATACGTCAATTAAAGTCTTATTTTTTTTAGAGTAGTATCCTGTCATCTCTGATATAAGCATCGAGGCAATAATACCATCTTTATCTCTCACAAAGGTGCCGTATATATAACCGATACTTTCTTCAAAGCCAAAGAGGAATTTTTTCTTTCCTTCTTTTTCTAATTCGTTTTCTTTCCCACAAATATTTTTAAATCCCGTGAGTGTTTCAATAACAGTAACGTTATGTTTTTTTGCAATTCTTTTTGTAAGATCTCCTGTAACTATCGATTTTATGATAACAGAATTATCTTCTAAACTTCCTTTTTCTCTCTTGCTTTCCAGTATGTAATTAACCAAAAGGGTTCCAACTTGGTTACCGTTTAACATCTTGTAATTGTTGTCATCTAAAATTTCTAAAGCGGTTCTATCTCCATCAGGATCATTTGCCAAAAGTAATAAGGCATTTTTTTCATAACCTAATTTCTTTGCCTCTTCAAAAGCTACCTCGTATTCTGGATTAGGATTGGCTACACTTTTGAAGTCTGGATCAGGTAGTTCTTGTTCTTTAACTATGAATACATTTTTAAAACCTCTATCTTTTAGTACTCTTTTAACAAAATAGTTAGCTGTTCCATTCAAAGGGGTGTAAACTATTTTTATATTTTTGTCTACATCTTCATCTCTTAACGCCAATCTTTCAACTCTTTGAATGTATTCTTCGTCAACTTCTTTTGAAATATATTGAAGTAAATTCTTGTTAAGTGCTTCTTCTTCGCTTATTTTTTTGATTTTACTAAAATCGTATCCAATATTTTCAATCTTTTCAACTATTCCATTGGCAACATCATCTAATATTTGAGATCCTTGTTCCCAATACACTTTATAACCATTGTAATCTTTCGGATTGTGACTAGCGGTAACGACTATTCCAGCGGCAGTTTTTAAATATCTCACAGCAAAGGATAAAACGGGCGTGGGCCGAATATAATCAAATAAATAAGCTTTAACGCCATTAGCTGCAAGGATTAATGCTGATTCTTTTGCGAATTCCTTGGAAAAGTGCCTTACATCGTAGGCTATTACTACACCCATCTTCATCCTTTCTTCACCGAAATCAGTTATATAATCGGCAAGGGCTTGAGATGCTCTGCCTACAATGTATATGTTCATCATATTAGTACCTATACCCAATTTTCCTCTCAATCCAGCTGTGCCAAATTCGAGATCCTTGTAGAATCTTTCTTTTATCTCTTCTGGATTGTTTTCAATACTTTTTAACTCTTCTTTTGCTTTTTCATCAATATATGGATTATTTAACCAATCGTAGTAGATTTTTTTGTAGTCTCTCAAAGTTAGTTGCCTCCTTAGTTTTGTGCTTTTTACTGTTTTTGGAAACATTAAAACTTTATACACAGCGCCCCTTCGCTCCGGGGCCCGCCCATCTAAGGAATGAACCTGCGGTCCCTTTACCTAGCAGGGTGGGGGAGGGCTCCGCCCTGTGACCCTTTTAAAATCAAAATCTTGTTTTTGAAAATCTTTTTATTTCTAAAGAGTCTATGTGTTTAGTGTCTTTAGAAACTTTGAAACCATGATTTTAACGAACTTTTTATAACCTTCAATATTAAACATTTAAATTCTATTTAATCATTGCTTTTACCTATTTTTGAAATGGGTACATAAATATATTTGCTAAATAAAAATGACTTCCCGTTTTTTATAGCTTCAAAGAGATCAGAATCTAGACTTTCATTTAGTTCTACGACAAGAAGTACCTCATCGTCTTCTTTAATAGTTAGCATTAAATGAATATTATGCCCTTTAGCATATAAAGCATTGGAAATATAAGCAATCATTCCTTTTTGCTCTTTGTATCTAAAAAGTAGCGTAGGGTTTTCTCCGGTAAAGGTCACAGAGGTACCATTAATGTTAGTAATTTCAATATTTGCGCCACCAATAGAAGAGCCAATAACATAAAAGCAGCTTCCATCAGGATAATTAAATTCAATTTTTACCGTATTAGAATGGACATCCTCTAATTCAATAGGAATAAAATTATAAGTAATTCCTGCTTTTTTGGCATGTAAAATAGAGTTCTTAATGCGTTCATCACTAGGTTCAAACCCCAGGATTCCTCCGATAAGGGCTTTATCGGTTCCATGGCCTTTATAAGTAGCTGCAAAAGAACCATGAAGAAAAAAATTTACGTGATTATAACCTATTCCTGCTATACGTCTTGCTACTAGGGCGATTCTAGCAGCACCAGCAGTATGAGAACTAGAAGGACCAATCATAACGGGACCGATTACGTCGAAAATACCTAAGTTTTTCATATAATATCCCTTTCTTTATCTTTCTGATATTATTGCAATAAAAGTAACAAAGTTTAACCATTCTTAAGCAGAGAGTTTTTTATAGCACAACCTTTTGGAGTGCCTGCTATACCACCAAGCCCTGTTTCTCTTAAGTTTTCCGGAAGAGCTTTTCCTACTTTGTACATTGCTTTTACCACTTCATCAAAAGGTATCAAAGATTTTACCCCCGCAAGAGCTAGATCTGCAGCAGACAGGGCATTTATAGCACCTGAAGCATTTCTCAGAATACAGGGGAATTCTACTAAACCAGCAACGGGATCACAAATCAGCCCCATTATATTAATCAGTGCAATAGAGGCTGCATGAAAGATTTGTTCATTGTTTCCTCCTGAAGCAAACACTGCAGCTCCCGCAGCCATAGCTGCAGCTGAACCACACTCTACTTGACATCCCCCTTCAGCACCGGAAAAAGTTGCATTTTGCCCGATAACTTGTCCAATCCCCGCAGCTACAAGTAGGGCATTGATCAAATCCTCTTCATTCAAATTTAAACTTTCCTCAAGAGTCATCAAGACTGCTGGCAGTATGCCAGAAGAGCCCGCAGTAGGAGTTGCTACAATTTTTCCCATAGAGGCATTGACTTCTGCGGTAGAAAGGGCCATAGCCATTGCTTTATTAGGAATGACCCCTAAAAGGGTCTTAGCATTCTTTTGATATTCGTTAACCCGCTGGGCATCTCCTCCCATCATTCCTGATAAAGTAGGTACCTTTTTATTCAAGGTACCTTGAGAGGATTGCTTCATGACGGATAAAATTTCTTTCATTTGTGAAAGAATCATTTCAGGAGCTGAACCAGATGATTTGGATTCTTCTTCTATAACTACTTGATAAATTGTCTTTTCTTGTCTTTCACAAAGTTCCAATAGTTGCTTTGCACTGTGATACATCAAATCCTCCCTCTTACTTTTTCTACTTTTATAAATCTTTAAAAGCATCATAAATACTGTTGCATGCTTTTTGTAAAATAGATATAGGGCATCCAATATTCATTCTAAAAAAGCCGTTACCTTCTTCTCCAAAGATGCTGCCTTCTTCCAAACCAACTTTCGCGTTGTTTACAAGTATTTCTTTGACCTTTTGTTCATCCCCATATGCCCGAAAATCTAGCCACATTAAATATGTTCCTTCGGGTTTTTGCAATTTTACATTAGGTAGTTTTTTATTGAAAAAATCGTATACGTAATCTATATTGCCTTTCAAGTAATTAAGTAAATCATCAAGCCAGTTTTTACCTTGTTCGTAAGCAACTTTAGCTGCAACCATTCCAAAAATATTTAAAGATTCGCTTGCAAGACTTTCGATCACATTTTTGTATTCCGTTCTTAAACGCTCATTAGGAATAACAACGAATGACGCCTTTAATCCGGCTAAATTAAAGGTTTTACTTGGAGCGTAAAAAGTTAAAGATGTGTCTTTTATATCTTCCGAGATCGAAAATATGGGGATATGTTTATTAGGAGAAAATACCAGATCTGAATGTATTTCGTCCGATAACAAGATGACATTATATTTAATACATAATTGGACTAGCTTTTCTAATTCTTCACGTTTCCATACCCTTCCAACTGGGTTGTGCGGATTACATAAGATGAATAATTTTGTTCTCTTGAGTGAGAATTTCTTTTCTAAATCATCAAAGTCCATTCTATAACTTTTGTTTTCAAATTTCAGAGAATTTTTTAATATCATCCGTCCATTGGAATTGATGATGTTATAAAAAGGATAGTAAACAGGGGTTTGAATTACAACGTTATCTCCTGGTTTGGAGTAGGCAAGTATGGCAATTTTTAAGGCATCAACAACACCGTCAGTTGTTACTATCCACTCTTTTTTTATCTTGCAACCATGCTTAATCTCTATCCAATTTATAAAAGGATAGAAGTAATCATCATCTAACATTGGATAACCAAATATTCCGTGTTCTGCTCGTTTTTTTAATACTTCAATCACTTCAGGTGGAGATTTAAAATCCATATCGGCAACCCACATTGGGATAATGTCATCTCTACCATAAAGTTTTTTAATGGCTTTCCATTTTGCGGATTCTGTATTCCTTCTATCAACGATTTCATCAAAATCGTACTTCAAGATTATAGATCTCCTTTTTTATTGATAGCTGCTCTAAAAACATTTCTCATAAGAATAGCTGTGGTAACACTTCCAACTCCACCGGGTACAGGTGTTAATTGGCAAATTTCTGAGACGCCCTTATCAACATCACCTACTATCATACCATCAACTACGTTAATCCCTACATCGATTACAATCATTCCATTTCTTACAAAAGTTCTATCAACGAAATTAGCCTTACCTATTGCTGCAACCAAAATATCTGCACTTTTTGCTATCTCTTTTAAATTCTTAGTTTTTGTATGTGTGACGGTGACTGTTGCATCTCTTCCGTGTCTTTGGAGCATTAGAGCAGCAGGTTTTCCTACCGTAGTACTTCTCCCGAGTATAACAATATTCTTCCCTTTAACGTCAGTTGTATCTTCTATTATTTTCACTACAGCGTCAGCAGTACAAGGTACAAATAATTCTTTTTCGTAGAACATTGAACCGATGTTGTATAAACTTACCCCTTCCACATCTTTTTCAGGATTGATATATTGTGCTATATCTAATTCAGTGAATCCCTTCTTTAAAGGCCTTGCAACAAAGATAGCATCTGTACTATCGTCTTCGTTATATTTTCTTAGATCGTCAATCAAATCACTGCTTTCTATGATTTCTAAATTGATTCCATATTTTTTTGCATTTCTTTTTTGCGAATTGAGATAGGATTTAGTAGATTCATCAGGTTCAACAACTAAACTTACTAGCTTAGGTTCATAGGAAAGTTTTTCTTTGAGTGACGATATTTCTGTTTTTATTTTATCAATAATATTTTTTACTTCGATTAACATAATGTGATACCCCCTAAAAGTGATAGCTAGATCTTATTGTTTTCAATGAAGCAAATAAATCTCTTACTGTTTGAATACTCATGACAACCCGGAGATGTTTCCTTCTTTGTCTATGTCCATGTTGACTGCATTGGGAACCTTTGAAAGACCTGGCATTCTCAATATATCTCCTGCCAATGCAACGATGAAACCAGCACCTGCTGAAAGTTCAAAATCTCTTATTGTAAAAGTATAATCCTTTGGGAATCCAAGTTTTTTGGGGTCGTCGGATATGGAATACTGGGTTTTTGCAACAATTACAGGGAGATTCTCGTATCCGTATTTTTTTAAAAATTTTATAGATGATAATGCCTGGGAAGAGTATTCAACCTCGGCTGCACGATAAATATTTTTTGCTAACTTATCTATTTTAACTTCTAAAGGATCTTCAAAGTCGTAAATACTTTTCAATTCGGAACTTTGTTCACTAACTTTTACTACTTTTTCAGCTAAATCTATGGCACCGTCCGAGCCTTTCTCAAATCCTTCATTGACACTAACTTCTACGCCTAATTTATTGCAATAATCTTTTACCATATTGATCTCGTCATCCGTATCTGAGTAAAATTTATTTAAAGAGACAACAACAGGGATATTGTATTTTTTAAGGTTTTCAACATGAACCTGTAAGTTAGGTAACCCTTTTTCTAAACTTTCAAGGTTTGGTGTATTCAAATCTTTTAGGTTTTGGCCTCCATGGTATTTTAAAGCTCTTATTGTGGCTACCAATACAGTTACAGATGGTTTCAGACCAAAAGTGGGAGCAACAAAATCGTAGAATTTTTCTCCTCCTAAATCAGAACCAAAACCTGTTTCTGTTACAACAAAATCAGAAAGTTTCAAAGCAAGTTTAGTTGCTAAGATAGAATTGGTTCCGTGGGCTATATTTGCAAAAGGTCCACCATGAACGAAAGCAGGTGTATTTTCTATTGTTTGAACTAAGTTAGGATTTATCGCATCTTTTAACAGTACAGAAAGAGCCCCTGCGATTTCTAAATCTTTTACAGTTACAGGTTCTCTATTTTTATTTCTTGCAACTACTATATTTGATAATTTTTTCTTTAAATCTTCTAAATTTTCTGTCAAACATAATATTGCCATTATTTCTGAAGCAGCTGTGATGATAAAGCCGTCTTCTCTAGGATAACCGTTTTTCTTTCCACCCAAGGCCACTATTATTTGCCTTAATGCTCTATCGTTCATATCCATAGTTCGAGGCCAAGAAACTTCAGCTGAATCTATGTCACATTTATCGTACTTTATGTAATCATCTAAAACTGCAGATACTAGGTTATGGGTTGAGGAAACGGCATGAATGTCTCCTGTGAAATGTAAGTTTATGTCTTCCATAGGAAGGACTTGAGAGTAGCCACCTCCTGCTGCGCCCCCTTTTATACCCATTACTGGACCCAAAGAAGGTTCTCTTAGCGTAACTATTGACCTTTTGTGGATTTTGTTTAAAGCCATGGATAGTGAGATACTTGTTGTAGTTTTTCCTTCACCAGCAGGGGTTGGAGTAATAGCGGTGACCATTACTAAATTACCATCATTTTTGAAGTCAAGCTCGTTCAAATATTTGTGGGAAACTTTAGCGATGTTTTTTCCGTAAAGATTGTAGTACTCCTCTGGGATATCCAGTTCGTTGGCAATTAAATCAATTTTTTTTAGCTTTGCAGATCTAGCAATTTCGATATCAGTGAGCATTGTAAAACTCCTCCTTTTGTTATTTTGAAATTAAAACTATTGAGCTTCTTGAATGTACAATATAGTGATTGTCTTTGACTATAGAAGGTTCTAAGAGGAAATCGTTGGGTGATTCTTCAGATGTATCTACTACCCTATACCATTTTTTCCCATTTTGTAATTTTGGAATTTCAAATTGTAAATCCTTTATAAAAGAATTTAAAGCTATGTATATATCATTATCGTTTTCTTTGCATCCTTGAATATAATCTTCCCCACTTATCATAAATGCGAGACTATGAGAATGGTATCCAAAATCTGGTTTAAAGGGCTTAACACCATGCCAGGTTATATCGGCTATTCCATCACCATTGAGATCTCTACCAGTGAAAAATCGGTCTCTTCTTAAAGCACAGTGACTTTTCCTGAAATTGATCATATTTTTTGTGAAATTAAAAATGTCGTTGAATTTTACTTTTCTGCTCCAATCCACCCATGAAATGTAATTATCTTGGCAGTAAGCGTTGTTGTTACCAAATTGAGTTCTACAGAATTCGTCACCCATTAAAATCATAGGTAACCCTTGTGATACCATTAATATAGTTATGAAATTTTTAATTTGTTGTTTTCTGAGTTTTATTATATTTTCGTCGTTAGTCTCTCCTTCAACCCCGTAATTGAAACTATAATTGGCGTCAGTTCCATCACGATTATTTTCTCCGTTAGCTTCATTGTGCTTAGTGTTGTAAGAAACTAAATCCCACATGGTAAATCCATCGTGTGAAGTAATAAAATTGACACTATGGTAAGGCTTTCTGCCTCTCTTTTCAAAAAGATCCGGGCTTCCAGCTATCCTGGTTGCTAAATCTGAAACTACACCATTATCGCCTTTAACAAATCTTCTCACAGTGTCTCTGAACTTTCCATTCCATTCTGCCCATCCAGTGGGAAAATCACCAACGTAGTATCCTCCAGCGGCATCCCAACCTTCTGCTATGAGTTTGGTTCCAGCCAAAATAGGGTCATCAGCAATGTCTTTTAATAGAGACAAATCGCCAATCCAATTTCCTTTTGAATCTCTTCCTAAAATAGAAGCTAGATCGAATCTAAAACCATCTACATGCATCTCGGAAACCCAATACCTCAAACTATCCAAAATCATTTGTTTTACAACATAATGACTAGAATTAATAGTATTTCCAGTTCCTGAAAAATTTTCATAATATCTTGGATTACGATTGTTCAAAAGATAATAAACAGAGTTTTCTAATCCTCTAAAATTGAGAGTTGGTCCTAACTCATTTCCTTCAGCAGTATGATTAAATACAACGTCTAATATTACTTCTATTCCATTTTTGTGTAATTCAAAAACTAAATCCTGAAATTGAATTATTTCTTCACCAATTTTTACACCATATCTGTAATTACTTGTCACTGAAAAAAAGTTTACAGGATTGTAACCCCAAACGTTTTTTAACTGTTCACCAGTTATTGGGTTAAGGTTGGGATTATCGTTCAAAGGGAACGCAAAGATAGGCATGAGTTCAACAGCGTTTACTCCTAAACCTTTTAAATAATTTATTTTTTCAGCGATTCCCTTATAAGTTCCTCGATGTTCAACATTAGAATTTGGATTTATTGTGTAAAGTCTGACATGAAGTTCATAAATAATCATATCGTTTAGTGGATGACGTGGATTTTCATCATTTTTCCAGTTATAGCCACGACTATCCCAAATAAAAGATTTCACTTGAGACTTTGCAGAATCCAAAGTAGAAAAACTTAGGTCTTTTTTAGGATCATTTTTGTCATAACCGAAAATGGATTCTTCCGAAAAATCTAAACTTCCTCCAATTACTTTAGCATACGGATCTAAGAGTAATTTGTTTTTGTTGAATCTAAACCCTTCCTCTGGATTGTAAGGTCCATCAATACGCCAACCATAGGACATACCTGCTCTTGCTTGTTCAACAAAAACGTGCCAAATATTGCCTGTTCTATTTTCTTTTTTATCGAGAACATATTTAAAAGCTGGTTCTTCATCATAGTAATTTTCATATATCTCTAAAGTAACTGATGTTCCGTTTCTCGTGAAAACACCAAAATTAACTCCTCCTCTATCTATAGACGTACCTAAGACTGGAAATCCCTTGCTTACTTTAAATTGTGCTTTTTCCTTTATTTTCGTTTCTTCCATAATTTCACCTTCTAAAGTTATAGACTCTTAATATTTTATTAGTTTATGTATATTATACTAACGTCTTCCACCTTGTTCATTGAAACTGGTACGTCGTAGAGGATTTGTAAATTTTGTGAGTTCATTACTTCAGTTTTATCGCCACTACATATTATTTCACCATTTTTTACCATTATTATTCTATCACAGAATCTTAAAGCAAGATTAGGATCATGAAGTGCCGTAATAACTCCTTTTCCGTTTTCACTCAATTTTTTCAATTCTTCCATTAATAGATGTTGATTCTTAAAATCCAAATGAGAAGTAGGTTCATCCATGATCAGGTAATCTGTATTTTGCATCAAAGCTCTTGCAATTAGCACCAATTGTTTCTCTCCGCCGCTCAATTGGTTATAATTTTTTTCAGCAAGATGTTGAATATTAAAAAATTCTAACTTTGTATATGCTTCCTTATAATCTTTTGTTGTGGGCATCCTTCCAAAAGAAAGATAGGGAGTGATTCCCATGGCTACTATATCTATCACAAGGTATGAAAATACGGCAGAATGTTCCTGGGGAACTATACTTATGAATTTTGCTATTTCTTTATAACTTAAATCTTTAATATTGTAATTTTCTATGTATATTTCCCCAGTTTTTGGCTTCAATATGCCGTTTAAACATTTTAGTATAGTTGATTTACCTGAACCGTTAGGCCCTAACAAAGCAATTAGTTCACCTTTGTTCAAAGTAAAACTGATATTTTTAATCGTGTCTCCAACAGTGTCGTAAGAAAAAGATATATTATTAACAGATATCATTGATTCCACCCACTTTCTCTTCTTCTTAATAAAAGATAGACAAAAAATGGTGCCCCTATAAATGCGGTAACAATACTTATAGGGATTTCTGCGGGTGTGATTGTTCTGGCGATGTCGTCCATAATTAACAGAAGCACAGAACCCAAGATACACGTTGCAGGAAGCATGTATCTATGGTTTGCACCTATTATATACCTGGCAATATGTGGAGTAATTAACCCAATCCAGCTTATTTGCCCTGCAACAGCCACGGTGGGAGCAACCATAACTGTACTCACAATGATCAATAAAATCCTCATTCTTCGTACATTTATTCCCATGGATAATGCTTCTTCTTCTCCCATAGACATAACGTTCAAATACCATCTTAAAATAAGAAGAATTATTATCCCTGGAAGCATTGTAAATAATGAAATATATACTTCTCTCCAGCCTGCCCTATTGAAACTCCCCATTAGCCAAAAAACAATATTAGGTAATTTTTCGTAAGGGTCTGCTAAGTATTGTACTAAAGAGACACAGGCGTTGAAGAAAGAGGTTACAGCCATTCCTGCCAAAACAAGGACGGTAACCCCTTTTACTTTACTCCAAACAGAAATGAAAAAAGTAAAAAGAACGGCAACTAGCCCTAAAACAAAAGATAATAAGTAAGTACCGATTAAAAAATCTTCACTGATTAAGATAGCTAGGGCTACTCCAAATGCTGATCCCGCTGATACGCCAAGAATTGATGGAGAAGCCAGAGGGTTTCTAAAAACACTTTGATATGTTGCGCCAGTTATAGATAAAACGGAACCAACAAATATTACCAGTATTATTCTAGGTAACCGAATGTGGTAGAAAACTAACCATTCGTTGGTTTTTTGTACCTCATTGCCTAAAACTAAGTTTTTTATCGTTGTAGTAATTTCGGAAAATGATAGGGGGTATCTACCAACAAAAAGTGAAATAATAAATACTAATAATAAAATTAATGTGAGATATAAAAGTATTCTTCTATTTTTTTGAACTGTAGTATGATTTTTAATGTGAAAATGCATATTAATATCTCCATATAAATAAGTTTATAGAATTACTTTTCAATTTTAGATAACAATTCACTGTATGGAACTCCGTATAAAGTATCGTAAAATTCGTCAGCTACTTTATCGAAATCAATATCCGAAAAAAGTTCAGGATGTATTTTTGTTGCTAACCATAACATACCCAAATAAGATGATGGGTTAGGATAATCCCATGGTTCAAGGATGGAGGGGAAGCGATATATTTGTTTGTTTTTAAAAGCCTTAACGTTTTGATATTTTACTTCTTTATACAATTGATCTATATCACCTTGGAATTTTTGGGATGTAACTATAAAATCAGGATTCCAAGCTATTAACTGTTCTGGAGATATCTTTATGAACCCTGCATCGCTTTTTGCCGCTGGATTAATTCCGCCAGCCCACTCTATTATATCCGTTTGCATCATATTTTTTCCCACGGTATCTAATAGTTGAGAATTAGCAAAATAGACAACTTTTTTCTGATCTTCTGGCAAATTTTTAGCCTTTTCTAGTATTTTTAAAATATTATCAAACTGGTCATCTACAGTTTTTGCTCTATCTTCTAATCCTAATACTTCTCCTAATAGTCTATTTGTTTCTCTTATTTCTTCTAAACTTTCGGGATTGATAATAATGGTGGAAATTCCCAGCGTTTCTAATTTGGAAGCGGTGAATTCAGCCTGGTTATGTGGAAATAATATTACTAAATCTGGATTTAAAGAAGCAACAGTTTCAATATTTACTCCTTCTCTTTTTGAACCTACTTCTATTAAAGATTCGACCTCTGGATAGATTAAAGTAAATAATTTTTCTTTTGTTGATGTATTATCCACACCAACAAGCATTTTTTGAGCGTTTAATGCAAATACAAATTGAGTTGCTGGCTTGTAAGTTGTCACGATACGTTCAATTTTAGAAGGTACAGTTACCTCCCTTCCAACCATATCTATAACCGTTATGGTTTCAGACAATAAAACTGATGTGAAAGTTAAAAGAAATAAAATCAAAAAAAAGGATGAGATTCTTTTCATTCACTATCATCTCCTTTTTGTGTTTTTAGATATATATTGTAATCTTCAATTGTATCGATATCGATGATAATGCCTTCATCGTTAACCTCGTGAAGAGATACCCGTTCAGGATGATTACTTAAGAGTGTTCTTAATCCTCCAGGTCCAGATAATTGATAAATATCGGGTATCTGACTTTTATGTACAATCAGTGGGTGACCTCTTCTCCCTTGATAGGTAGGTGCTAATATGATTGTTTTGTTATTTATTGCAAATCTAGTAAGTTCATTGAAGGTTTGAATTTTGATTAAAGGCATGTCTCCAAGTGTGAAGAGTATGAATTCAGAATCTTTGGATAACGAGTTTAAACCACTCCAAACACTTGTTAACATGCCTTTTTTGTAATCGTTATTCTTTACAATTTTCAAACGGTGGTCTTCATACTTCGAAAAAATGGGGCCTATCTTCTCAAAGTTGCCTCCTAAAACGACTATTATTTCGTCATCTATATATTGACATTTCAAAAGTCTAGTAACAACGGTTTCTAAAACAGTTTTGTCTCCCCAAGGCAAAATCTGCTTTGGAGTCTTCATCCTTAGGGACTCTCCAGCCGCTAATACCACCGCTGATATCATTGTAAAACTTCACTTCCTTACCTAAAAAATTTAAAGCCAAATAAAGTAGACAATAAAAAGAGCACACAAAACGTATACTAACCAGTGAACTTCTTTACCTTTGCCAGTGAATAATTTGATTAAAGGATAGGTTATAAAGCCTAGAGCTATTCCGTTAGAAATAGAATAAGTTAAAGGCATTACTATCATTGCCACGAAAGCCGGAAAAACTTCAGTAAAATCTTCCCATTTTATGCTTCTTATATTCGACAACATCATTACGCCGACGATTATCAAAGCTGGTGCTGTTGCAGCACCTGGAACTATAGCTATTATAGGTTGAAAGAACAAAGAAAGAAAGAATAAAATAGCCACGACTATACCTGTTAACCCAGTTCTTCCGCCTTCTGAGACACCTGAAGCAGATTCAACGTATGTTGTAACCGTACTGGTTCCAAATACGGCACCACCTGTAGTAGCGATAGCGTCAGCTAAAAGAGCTCTATCTGCTTTTGGTAAAGATCCGTCCTCTTTCAAATAACCCGCTTGTTGACTAACCCCTACCAACGTACCTGCAGTATCAAAAAGATCTACAAATAAGAAAGAAATTAAAACACCTATCATGCCGATATTAAATGCAGATTTAATATCGAGTTGGAACAAAACTTGAGACCAGTCAGCCATTTTTGGCAATGCTACAACACCTTCAGGTGCTGGTGTAACACCGTTGAATAGTCCTAAAATCGTAGCGATTATAATTCCCAACAATAGAGCCCCTTTTACCCTTAAAGCGTGTAAAATTCCCGTTATAATTAGGCCTAATAGTGCTATTAAAGCTGGTCCAGCGAATAAGTCTCCCATTCTTACCAATGTTGCAGGATCTGCTACTACTATACCAGCGTTTTGCAAACCTATAAAAGCTATAAATAAACCTATTCCTGAACTTATCCCCGTTTTCAAACTCATTGGAATCGAATTAACGATCATCTTTCTTACAGGTGTAACACTAAGCACAATAAAGATTATACCTTCTATAAATACTATTCCTAGGGCGGTTTGCCACGAAACCCCCATACCTATTACGACTGAATAGGCAAAGAAAGCATTCAAGCCCATTCCTGAAGCCAATGCAAACGGATAATTGGTAAGTAAGGCCATCATGACAGTACCTAAAATTGCACCAGCTATAGTGGCTATGAAGACACCGTTGAAAGGCATTCCTGCATCACTAAGTATAGAAGGGTTTACGAAGATGATATAAGCCATCGTCATAAACGTTGTGATACCTGCTAAGACCTCAGTTCTAACGTTTGTACCGTTCTCTTTTAACTTGAAAGCCCTTTCAAAAAAACCTTTTTGCTGAGTGTTTGCCATAAGTTTAACCCCCTTTTTAAATGTCAATTTACAACCAATGATACAAAGATATGATTTTCAACGTCGTATAACCCATCACAAGTTATCTTTAATTTGGGAACCACTGGTAATCCCATAAACGCCAATGTCATGAAAGGACTATTTGTTTTGACCCCTAAATTATGTGCAATTTTTCTAAGTTCTTGCAGTTTTTCAGATACTTTCCCGATTGGATCGGTAGAAATAAGCCCTCCAATGGGTAGTTCGATGAAATCAACGATTTTTTGATTATTTGCAATCACAATTCCTCCCTGAATTTCTGCAATTTTTTCTACTGCTATCTTCATATCGCTTGAATTTGTGCCTAAAACAATAATGTTGTGAGAATCATGAGCTATGGAGCTTGCGATGGCACCAGACTCTAATCCAAAACCCCTTATCAAACCCAAACCAATCTTTCCAGTACTTTTGTGTCTTTCTACAACCGCAATTTTATTTATATTATACCTTATAAATCGTTCTTCTTCAAAACTGTATGGAAATGAGAAAAACTCCTCTCCTGTGATAATCTGATCCTGAATCATGTTAATAACACGGTAAGTTTTCCCTTTAGGAATTTTGAAATCCTCTTCTCTAATGGGGGCAATATTTACAGAATGAAAAATTGTTGGAGGCCTTTCAAAGTTATTAGAATTAACTTGGAATAAAGCTTTCCCATTTTCCGCTACTTTTTTTCCGTCTTTGTACACTTGGAAAATGCCCAATTCATCTAAATTATCTATTATTAGAAGATCAGCCTTGTATCCTGGAGCAATCCCTCCTAAACGGTGTAGTCCTAAAGAACGAGCAGCATTAATTGTTGCGAGTTTTATTGCCCTTAAAGGTTCTATACCAAGTTTTATGGCCTTTTTAATCATAAAATTTATATGGCCTTCTGAGATAAGGTCTTCAGGGTGTTTGTCATCTGTGGCAAATAAAAAGTTACAGTTGTTTTTATCGTTAATTGCAGGTAACAAACTCTGAAGATCCCTTGTGACTGAACCTTCCCTGACCATTATGTACATTCCTTTTGAAATCTTTTCTAATGCCTCATTGGGGGATGTAGTTTCGTGATCGGCCATGATTCCAGCTAAAAGATAGGCGTTTAAAATTTTTCCTTGTAATTTTGGAGCATGACCATCAATGAAATAGTCTTTCATGAGTTCTATCTTATCCCAAATATAATCTTGACCTGTTAAAACTCCTTCATAATCCATAACCTCACCAAGACCAAAAAAATTTTCTTCTGTAATTAATTCTTTTATTTTCTCTGCATTTAGTACAGATCCCGATTTATCGAAAGTGGTCACGGGCACACAAGAAGGAACCATTAAATTAAAATTCCATGGTATGTTATTCCCGATTGTTAAGAAATATTTTATACCAACCTTCCCAGCTACATTTGCTATCTCATGTGGATCGGCAACAAGGGTCAAGGTTCCTAAAGGGATAACCGTTTTAGCGAATTCTTCTATTGTCACCATAGTACTTTCTAAATGCAGATGAGCATCTATAAACCCCGGAGATATGAATTTGCCTTCTATGTCAACTTCTTCCCTGCCTTCATACTTTCCAAAGCCGATTATTACACCATTGGAAATGGCCAAATCCTCTTTTATAACTTTTTCGTTAAAAACGTCTATTATTTTCCCGTTTTTGAATACTAGATCCGCTTTTTCATTTCCTAAAGCTATTGATAAAAGATCTTTGTTTGACAATAGTATTTTCCTCCTTTATAAAGATAAGGAGAGAGAATTGAAATTACATCTTGTCACACATAATCCACAACCAGCGCATTTGTTTGTATCTATTCTCACACTGTGAAGTTCTTTTATGAGATGGATCGCATCATAAACACAACTTTTAACACATAGCCCGCATTCTGTACATTTTTCATCGTTTACGGTTGGAAATATCAAATTATAATTTGTCTCATTAACAATATTTTTTTGAGCTATTCCCCTAATTTCTTCTAAAGACTTAAATCCATGGTCGTCCAAATACTTTTCAATTTCATTAGCAATCTTTTTATATATTTGAGGTCCATTCAAAATAGCGGCGGTACAAACTTGTACAGCTTGGGCCCCTGCCATTATCATTTTTATTGCTTCTTTACCTGTACTGATTCCACCTACTCCAACCACGGGAATATTAACCGACCTTACAGCCTCAAAAACTGCCCTCAAAGCTAAAGGAAATATTGCCTGACCTGATAACCATCCGAAACCATTTTTACTTCCCAATAAAGGTTTACCACTTTCTAAATCAATGTCTAAGGTAGGACCAAAGGAGTTTATTAAGACTAAACCATCTGCACCAGCCTTTTCAGCCTCTTTAGCGAACGTTGGAATGTCTATTTGAGGACTAAGTTTTACCATAACGGGTAGATCTGTACTTTCTTTTGCTGCTCTTATACTATTAATCATGGGGGTAGGGTCATTACCAAGGTAATGTGTAGACAGTTCAAAAGCATCAGCGAACCGTTCTACTTTTGGTATTACTTCTTTTATATCTTCAGAAGTATACCCAACGCCTATTATCACAGGCAACCCTGTTTCAACTACCTGAGGATATTCATTTTCAATCCATTGTTCTAGAGATAATTCGGACCAAAGTTCGGTATTTATAAACCCTCCTTTTACTTGAGCCATGTTTGGTTTTGGAACTTTTGCAGCTCGTACGGAAACCGTTTTGGTAACAATCGCACCAGCTCCCCCTTCTTTGGCTTTGTGAGCACACTCTCCATCTTTAATAGGTGGTCCTGCAGCAGGCATTACAGGGGTTTTCAACAACATTCCTAATAAGTCTACAGATATGTCAGCCATAAATTCACTCCTTTATTGAAAGTATTAGTTTTATTTGATTTAGCACCTTTTTGTAAACTTCCTCACGGTTATCTGGGAGAACTCTAAATATTTGAACATCTTTTCTATTCCTAATCTTATCCAAAAATGGATTAGATTCATCCTTTATTACACCCAAAACGGTTTTGTTACTGTTTAAAACTTCATATACTTTCTGCTGGAACTGGTAAGCAGTTAACTCGAATCTTCCCAATTCATCCATGATTACTAAGTCAGCATCATCAATGTTTGTAAGAAGTTGTACACCAATTTTGTCAAATACTTGAATATTTATCTCCCAATTTTTAGAGTCATCTTTTCTGAAGGCAAATCTGTTATATTTAGATTTTTTAGATCGATCACCGTTATTAAATGAAGATGCTTCTACTAAATAAAAGGCGTTCCAACTATTTTTTTTACCTTCTCTATCAACTGAAAAACCACAAACATGTAATGATAGTTGATTAATCACTTTACGTATAATCGTTGATTTACCTACACCTATAGAACCTGTAAGAAAGATGTTATTTTTAATCATTTTCTTTTTCTTTTAGAGCTTTAAGAATTTTTTCTGGGGTGATAGGCAATTCATAAAATCTAATACCTATAGCATCGTATATAGCGTTAGCAATGGCAGGGGAAGCTGCAATGGTTGTTGGTTCTCCTATACCTTTTGCACCAAATGGCCCGATAGAATCTTCATTTTCTATTAATACAGAATGAAAATTCGGAATATCCATAGAAGTTGGAACCAAGTAACCTGTCATATTTGGATTTAATGTGATTCCATTTTTTATTACTTGTTCTTCCATAAGAGCCATACCTATTCCTTGAGTTGTACCACCCTCTATCTGTCCTTCCACATTTATAGGGTTTATAGCTTTTCCACAATCAAGTGCGGTGTAAACATCTTTCACATCAACTTTTCCAGTGGTTGTGTCAACCTCTACATCGACTATTTGAGTCATAAAGGTATAAGCAACGTAGACTTCATGGGCCTGTCCGGATATTAAATCGGGAGAATATGTTGGTGGAAAGTAGGTCGCTTCACCTTTCAAAGTTTCACCTTTTTCTTCTACCTTTCTTTTTAAATCCCAGTAAGTAATTGTTTTTTCAGGGTTAGGATTGTAGATGATTTTTCCATCTTTCAAAGTTAGTTCAGGATAATTACTATTGAACTCTAAACTCGCATAATGGAAAATTTTTCCCTTTAAGTTTTCACACGCTTGTTTTACGGCGTTCCCTGTAAAGGTAGTTTGACGAGTTGCGGACGTTGATCCAGAATTCATAGTTTTATGAGTATCGCCCTGAATAACTTTTACTTTTTCAACACCAACTGAAAGAACTTCTGCTGCAATTTGACTGATCACCGTTAAAACTCCTTGTCCTACATCGGCAGCGGCAGTTACTACTAAAACCTTTTCATCATCCGTAAATTCAACCGTCGCATGAGAAAAATCGGGAAATCCTTCACCGTAACCATATCCGAACATTATTGTAGCCATACCTCTTCCTTTTTTCTTCAATGTCGAACACCTTCTTTCTCCTTGGAAAGCTTTAAAGCCTTTTCTATGGTTTCAACGACGTTGACACTTTGTGTAAGCTTTTGACCATTTGGAGTAATTGAGCCAATTCTGTAAGCGTTCTTTAGTCTAATCTCTGCTGGATCCATACCCAACTTTTCAGCTAATATATTCATTTGAGATTCATAAGCAAAAGCCATCTGTGTTGTTCCAAATCCTCTCATGGCTCCACCATACGTATTATTAGTGTAAACGGTATAAGCTATACCCTTAACGTTAGGTACATTGTATGGACCTGTACAATGATACATACCTTTATGTACAACAGCAGGACCACTGGATGCATATGCTCCGGTATCCCCTACAACTTCAACCTCCCAAGCCTTTAGAATTCCATCTTTTGTGGCTCCTGTTCTAGCCTTAATATACAGTGGATGCCTTTTAGACTGTGCGATCATAGATTCTTCTCTGGTGTAAGTTAATTTAACAGGATGTTTTGTGCTCATTGCAGCTAAAGCTAAATGTAAATGTACAGAAATATCTTCTTTTCTACCAAATGCCCCTCCAATAACGGGTTGTATTATCCTGATTTTTTCTTTTGGTAAATTTAAAGATTGGGCTATATCAGCTTGTGTATCGTGAAGCCATTGTGTGGATGCCCAAATAGTTATTACACCTGTTTTTTCATCGTAAACAGCTACACCAGACTCTACTTGTAAAGGTAGTTGATCAACATGCTGCGTTTTATACTCTCTTTCTATTATTACATCAGATTCGTCAAAACCTTTTTTTACATCCCCTTTGTTTAATTGATGAGTAACAACTATGTTTCCACCTTCATGAATTTTTGGAGCGTCTTCTTCCATTGCCCTGAAAGGATCGGTAATGACCTCTAATTCTTTAACTTCGACTTTTATTAAATTAATAGCTTTAGTGGCAATTTCTTTACTCTTTGCAACAACTATAGCCAATGCGTCTCCCATAAAGCGTGTTTTTTCTCCTATTCCTACTAAAACAGGTTGATCTTTAATTATCAATCCAAACTTGTTCAAATGAGGATAATCCTTTGCAGTGATAACTTTAATTACTCCGGGTAATGATTCAGCTTTAGAGACATCTATTTTTTGAATATAAGCGTGTGGATGCGTAGCACGTTTAACTTTCACATAGAGCATGTCCTCAAAGTATATATCATCCGGATAGATGGCTTTACCCAATACTTTGTCTTTGGCATCAACTTTGAAAACATTCTCTCCTACATATTTATTTGGTATCAACTTTCTCACCTCTCTTATACTCAGCAATTTTAGTAGCCGAGAGTTTGACCGCATCTATTATTTTTTGGTATCCAGTACATCTACAGATATTACCGGATAAACCTATTTTTATTTCCTCTTCCGTTGGGTTTGGAATTTCGTCAAGAAGTTTTTTAGTTGCTAGTATAAATCCAGGTGTGCAAAAACCACATTGTACAGCTCCAGTTTCAATGTATGCCTCTTGTATAGGATGTAAAATATTTTTATCACTCAAACCTTCAATAGTAACTATTTCTGCGCCATCTGCTTCGTATGCAAGCACTAAGCAAGAAGCTACGATTTTATCATTCATTATAACCGTACATGCACCACATTCTCCTTTTCCGCAACCTTCTTTTGTACCTGTAAGATTCAGATCGTCCCTAATTAAGTCTAACAAACGGGTAGTTGAATTAACATTGCATTCTCTTTTAATACCATTTATGGTAAAGCTTATTTTCAATCTACCCTCACCATCCTTTCTATC
Organism: Petrotoga olearia DSM 13574; assembly: GCF_002895525.1. GTDB lineage: Bacteria > Thermotogota > Thermotogae > Petrotogales > Petrotogaceae > Petrotoga > Petrotoga olearia. Next base: position 104,752 of record NZ_AZRL01000021.1, on the reverse strand, counting down.
TCATTTAATGCGCTAATTGTTAGATTTTTAGCAACTTCCCTTCGATATTCTTTGGTACCTCTTATGTCGTCTATTGGTGAAATGTTATCGGAGACTACTTTTCCAATCTGAGAATAGTCTAATTCGTTTAACCTTTTTCCAACCATAAGAGGTTGAATTTGTGATATCTCAATTGGAACTGGAGCGACAGAGCCAAGAGAACATTTAACTGTTTTTATGCGTTCATCATCATTGAAGGTAATTATAAGAGCCAATGTGATACTTGAAATTATCAAGGCGTTTCTTTTTCCAACTTTTAACCATTTTCCATAAGTGTGTTTTTGAGGCATTGGAATGATAATTTTTTCTATGATTTCATTCTTTCCAAGTACATTTTTTTTAGGCCCTAGAAAAAACTCTTTTGCAGGTACCTCACAGGTTTCATTTTGGGAAGTTATTTTGAATACAGCATCGTAAGCTATTAAGGGAGGCAATAAATCTCCTGCTGGGGAAGAATTTGCAATATTACCACCAATGGTACCCCTGTTTCTAATCTGTGGTGAACCAACATCCAAGGCAGCTTGACTTATTAGCGGTAAACATTTTTGTATAATCTCAGATTTTTCTAATTCCTCGTGTGTGACTAGAGCGCCAACTTCTATTCGATCATCGTTTATTTCAATTTTTTTCAGTTCATAGAGGTTCTTTAAGCTGATCCACCTTTCTATTTCATAAAGGCGGTCAAAGTAATCTACCAAAACATCTGTTCCACCCGCGATGATTTTGATGTTGGGGCTGTATTTTGCGAGAATCTCTGTGGCTTCTTTCAATGTGGTGGGAGCAAAGTAATCATCAGAATCTCTCCCAAAATCTTCTTGCTTGCTCCCTAGTTCTCCTGTGTATTCTTTCATAATCTAAAACCGTCACCTCCCGATCATCCATAATAATTTTGCCGTCAATAATAACTGTTTCAACCATTCCCCCGTTCATTCCAAAAAGGATATGAGAATAAACGTTATCTTTTTCTATTGGAGTTGGAGGAATATAATCCACTATTATTAAATCCGCACGAAAATTTTCTTTTATTTTTCCAATTTCGACACCTAATAGGTTGGAAACAATTTGTATATTGTTATTAAAGGCCATGTTGTAAACTTCGTTCCACCCCGCTTGTGGATCACCCGATTGATGTTTTTGGAGCAAGTTTGCAACCTTTATACTTTCGAACATATCGTGTGTATAAGCATCTGTTCCCAGACCGGTTAGGATTTCGTGATCAAAAAAATCTTTTATTGGAGCTGCTCCTACCGCGTTCCCCATGTTTGATTCTGGATTGTGAACAACCCACGCACCACTCTTCTTCAACATAGGAATCTCTTCTTTCTTGATATGAACACCATGAGCAGCTAAGGTATGTGGCCTTAATATTTTAAATTTCGTTAATCTATCGACTACACCCATGTAACCTCTTTTTACGCTGTCCTGTAAATCTTCTCTCCCCTCAGCAACGTGGATATGAAACGGAACGTGTAACTCGTCTGCTAATTCTGAAGCCTTATTTAAGGTTCTATCTTCAAGTGTAAAAGAAGCATGTAACCCAATCATTCCACCTAACTTATCATTTTGAGAAACCTGAATCTTTCTAATAAACCTTTCATTTTCTTTCAGAGATGCATAGCGTTTAGTCTGACCATGTCTATCTGATACTTCATAACAAAGATTAGCCCTTATACCAGCTTCCATTGCTGCTTGTGCAATGATGTCCAAACTGCCATCTATATAATTAAAGCTTGCATGATGGTCAAAAATGGTGGTAACTCCGTTTTTTATACACTCTAAAATTGCAAATAACGCACTATAATAAATATCATTCTCGTTTAAAGTGTTGTCCAGTCGCCACCATAATTTTTCTAATATTTCTAGAAAGTTTTGTGGGGAAGTGTCAGTTTTTAAGTTCATTCCTCTGGCAAAAGTACTGTACAGGTGAGTGTGAGTGTTTATTAAACCAGGCATTAGAACTTTATCTTGGGCGTTTTTGAAAACAGCGTTTGGATATTTATGAAGTAAAACTTCAGTTTCTCCTATTTCTTTTATTTTTTTGCCCTCTATTAACACAGCACCATTATTAATTATAGGAATTTCTTCGTCAAAGGTGAGAACAGTGGCGTTGCCTATTAACAACATGTTCGTTTCCCTCCAAATTTTTAGGCCTCGAGCATCCTTTTAGATAGTTTATTAGCCTTTTCGATGATTTTTCCTTCATCAACTTTAACAAGTTCACCATCTTTTACAACTATTTCTCCATTGACTATCGTAATATCTACAATTTGAGAATCACCTGTATTAATAATCATTGAAATAGGGTCGTAAATGCCTCCCGTATAACCTAATCGATCCCAACGAACCAAGAACATATCTGCCGCTTTACCTTCTTCTAAACTTCCAATTTCTGGTTGGTTTATAACTTCACTTCCACCTTTTGTGGCTATATGCAACACATCTTCAGAGGTAATAGCGTTGATACCGTAAATTAATCTGCTCATCAAAAAAGCAGTTTTCATTTCTAAAATCATATTAGAAGAATCGTTGCTTGCACTCCCATCGACAGCTAGGCTTACTTTAACACCCTTTTTTAACATAGAAGGGATCTTTGCAGCCCCAGAGGCTAGTTTTGAATTAGAAACGGGGCAGTGAGCAACCCCTGTTTTAGTTAATGCCAGTTTAGCTATCTCTTCTTCGTTGAAATGAACTCCATGGGCAAACCATACATCAGAACCTAACCAATCTAGACTCTCCATGTATTCTAAAGGTCTCTTACCAAAGGCATCTATACAAAATCTCTCTTCGTCTTTTGTTTCAGCTAGATGTGTATGACTACAAACACTATATTCTCTTGCTAATTGAATAGATTCGTAGAGAAGTGTAGAAGTTACAGAGAATGGAGAGCATGGAGCTAGAACGACTCTATGCATGGCAAATGGAGAAGGATCATGAAATTTTTCAATAACTCTTTGGGAATCTTTCAATATTTCTTTTTCTGTTTGAACTACTGAATCAGGAGGAAGTCCTCCATCTTTTTCACTCAATGACATACTTCCTCTACTTCCATGTAATCTGATTCCAATTTCTTTCGCAGCATAAAATTCGTTGTCAAGAAGATCTGGTGGTTGATTTTTCGGAAATACATAGAAATGATCAACCGATGTCGTGCAACCAGTTTTTAGTAATTCAGCTGTTGCCACTAAAGTACTGTAGTACACAACCTCTGGTGTCAACCTTGACCAAATATGATACAAAAACTTTAACCAATCAAATAATTCGACATTTTGTACTTGAGGAATGTTTCTTGTAAAGGTTTGATAGAAATGATGATGTGTGTTAATTAATCCTGGATATACATAATATTTGGAGCCATCTATAACTTCATCAATTTGTTCGTCTGACACATCTATATTTCGGGAAATTTTATGTATTATCTTATCTTTAATTAAAATATCGTGATCCTTCAATTGATCCTTCTTCGCGTTCATAGTGGTTATGACTTTAGCATTTTTTATCAATATGTTCGACATATATATCAGCCTTCCTTTATTTGTGTAACTGCTTCTATTGCTTCGACTATTTGCTGATATCCAGTACATCTACAGAGATTTCCTTCTATTGCAGTTTTTATTTCTTCCTTTGAGGGATTGGGATTTTTATTCAACAAAGCCTTGGCGGACATAATCATTCCAGGTGTACAAAAACCACATTGAACGGCTTGATGATCAATAAAAGATTGTTGAATTGGATCTAATTTTCCATTAACTTCCAACCCCTCGATCGTAAGAACTTCATAACCATCAATTTGAGCTGTTAATATTAAACATGAATGAACAGCTTCACCATTTAAAATAACAGTACAAGCTCCACATTCGCCTACTGCACATCCTTCTTTTACACTTGTTAATTTCAACTGATTACGTAGAGTATCAAGAAGTCGCTCCGTTGGTTCCACTTGTAATGTCTCTTTTGTATTGTTCACATAGAGAGTTACTTCAATTTTTCTCATTTTTTGAATACCTCCATAAACATAAGTTTCAATCAATTTTGTACACTGCTTGTTTCTTTGCTTCCAATTGTGTTGTAGAATGGAAGACGGAGTGTGCTTAGATCAGCACCTTTTTCCACAGCTATTAATTCAGCAAGTATCGATATGGCTAATTCTTCTGGTGTTTCTGCCTTAATTGGTAGACCTATGGGGGCATGAATCTTGTCCAAAAAGTGTTGGGAGACGCCAACTTTGAGAAGATTTTTCTTCATTTCAGCAATCTTGTGCTTTGAGCCTATGACGCCAAGATAGGCAAATGGTTTATTCTCTAGTGCTTGTACTATCTCTTTGTCAACAGCATGTCCCCTGGTTACTACCACAACATAACTTTTGTTGTGTAAGCGTATTTCATTATCCAAGGCCTCTTTTAATGGAGAGCAAACCACATGTCCCCAGGGTATATTATCCTCATTTGCAAAATCTCTTCGATCGTCCCATACCGTTACCTTGTAGCCAGTTAAGGTCGCTACACGCGCCAAAGCTTTACCCACGTGCCCTGCACCGAAAATAACAACTTCTCGATTTTGCCCTATTACTTCGAGGAACACTCCCAAGCTTCCCCCACAGATGGCACCTTCGTCTCCCGCTTCTTTTGCGTTGAGCGATTCCCTATAAAAAAGAACTTGAGCATTGCTTTTAAGTAACTTGAGGGCTTCATCGATTACGTGATGTTCGACTATGCCTCCTCCTATGGTTCCAATTGTACTGCCGTCTGCAGCAAGCCACATTTTGGCTCCCATACTACGAGGAGTAGATCCCTTTTCTTCAACGACTGTACACAAAACCCCTTCAGGTCCTTCTTTAAGAGCTTTATCTATTGCTTTTAGAATGGCTTCGTTCATATGCGTTGCACCTCGCTTTATAAAAATCAAAATCTTTGGCTTGAGTTTGAAATCTCCATGATAGCCTTTTTGAAAATTGCCCCTAAGGCAGGCTTTTTGTAGGGAGTAGACCATCTTTCGCCAGTTATTTTCACCATTTCGTCACCTATTTTTTTTGCTAACTCTTCCAAATTTAATTGATTGGCTTTTTGATTTAGTATTTCCCTTTCTATATTCTTAAATCTTATCGGAAAAGGTGTTGCAGAACCTGGAACTATTCTTATATCTTCAATTTTTGAGTCTTGTTCATTTATTTTTGCAACCACAGCTAAGTTTAGTCTTGCTATATTCAAAGCTCTTCTTCTTCCAATTTTTTGAAAACTAAAACGATAATTTTCATCTACTTTTGGTATTATTATTTTAGTTAAGAGTTCATCTTGATTTTTACTAGTCTTGTAAGGTCCTACAATATACTGATCTAAGGGTATATATCTTTTCCCATTTATGGAGCTTAGCTCTATCTTAGAATTTAAAGCCATCAAAGGAGGAATTAAATCAGCTGCTGGAGATGCGTTGGATATATTTCCTCCAACGGTACCTCTGTTTCTAATCTGAACGGAACCTATACTTTTTGCTGCAGTTACGAGAAATGGGAAATATTTGTTGATAACGTTTGATTGGATTAACATTGTATGCGTACACAAAGCTCCCAACTCGACATTATCTTCCTTTTCATTTATATATTGAAGACCTTTGATATTAGAAATATCCAATATATAATCAAATTTTTCTAATCTTTTACTTTCTTTATGTATATCTACCAGTATATCAGTTCCACCAGCTAATACCTTTATATTTTCATATTTATGCATATATTCTAAAGCAGAATCAACATCTTTAGCAATTAAAAAATCATATTCAATCATTTTTTCTTCCTTCCTTTTTTCAAAGAATGACCTACTACAATTTTCTCCAAGTTTATGGGTAAGGATCTTATTCTTTTACCAGTTGCTTGAGCAACCGCATTAGCTATGGCAGCTGCACCTAACTCTAAGGTGGGTTCTCCTACGGATTTTGCTCCGTAAGGCCCACTAGGATCAGGATTTTCAACTATAATGGGAGTTATATCAGGCATATCTTTTACTGTGGGTATCAAATATTCGTCAAAATTGGTGTTGTTGATGTATCCCTCGTCTGTATCCAACTCTTCCATGATTCCGTATCCAAGACCCATCGATATTCCACCATAAAATTGACCAAGAACGCTTGCTGGATTGATAGCTCTTCCAACATCATGAGCAGCCACCATTTTCAAAACTTTTATCTCACCAGTGCTGATATCAACTTCAACTTCTGCTATCTGACATCCATAAACATATGTAAAATAGGGTCTGCCTTGCCCTGTTTCTTCATCCCAACTTATCTCAGGTGATTTGTACCAACCATATGAAGATAAAAAGACGCCAGAGTTGTATGCACTGGAAGCGGCTTCATCAAAAGACATTAATTTTATTTGATTTGGAGTATAAATCGAATTGTCTTTAAATATTAATTCTTTGTGGGATAAATTATATTTTTCTATAAGAAAATCAGTTAATTTCTGCTTAAGCTTTTTAGCAGCATCGAGTGTTGCATTCCCACCAACCAATGTCGCACGAGAAGCCACCGTAGAACCGCTATCTGGAGAAATTAATGTATCAACGACCATAAAGTTGATCTTTTCAATATCTATTCCTAATTCCTCGGCTACAATTTGAGAGAAGGCAGTTTTAAGACCTTGTCCGTTTTCAGCTAAACCGCTGTAGAAATATAATGTTCCATCTTTTTGTATGGATAATATGACACCAGCGGCATCAACAGCTTCTGCTCCTAAACTACAACCTCTATAACTTATAGCCATTCCTATTCCTTTCCTTTTATCTCCTGTTTGTTCTTTACTGTATTCTTTGTATTTCTCTAAAAAATTGATCGAATCAGTGGCTTTTTTAATCACTTCTTCGAGACTGACTTTGTGATTATCAAGTTTTTGGCCACTTGCTGTTACAGAATTATCGTGAAAAATATTTTTCAATCTAAGTTCCAAGGGATTCATCCCAAGTTCTTGAGCTAATTCATCCATTAGGGATTCATTGGCAAATATAACTTGAGGAGAACCGTATCCACGCATGGCTCCAGTGTATACATTGTTGGTATAGTATCCATAAGTGTCTGTCTTAACGTGTGGAATTTCATAAGGACCAGTAGCTTGAACAACAGATCTCCAGGTAACAAATGGCGTTTGACAGGCGTAAGCTCCACTGTCTGCAATTGCCTCAATTTCCATAGCCAGTAACTGGCCATCTTTTGTTGCTCCGACTTTGTATTTCAGTTTGTAAGGATGCCTTTTATAACTTTCGATAATTGATTCTTCCCTAGTATTTTTTAATTTTACAGGTCTATTCGTTTTCAAAGCTAGAACAGCAGCTCGAGCAGCCATAGAAGAAATTACTTCATCTTTACCACCAAACGAACCTCCTATGTGATTTTGAACTATTCTAACTTGGTTGAATCCGATTTTAAGAACAGAGGCAACTGCGTTACGACAAGCAAAAGGGTTTTGTATAGACCCATATATAGTAACCACACTGTTGTTTTCATAAGGAACGGCAATTACAACCTCAGGTTCTAAGTATGCATGCTCAACAAATTGGGTTTGATACTCTCTTTCCAAAATTACATCAGATCTTTTAAATCCTTCTTCTACATCTCCTTTTCTAAGTTTATGGTGAATGACCTGATTATTGTCTTTATCTTCATGGATAGTTGGTGCATTTCTTGACTCTAATGGATCAAAAATTCCAGGGAGCTCCATGTATTCTACTTTTATACTTTCAACCGCTTTTTTTGCTATCTCAGGAGTTTCTGCAGCGACCAAGGCTATTCCATCACCTATGAAATAAGTCCTTTCTTTAGCCAAAACTTGTTGGTCTGGGATGATAACACCAAATTCGTTATTTGGTATATCTTTTGCAGTTATAATTGCTTTTACCCCAGGAATCTTTTTAGCTTCATCTAAGTTTATGTTCAATATTTTTGCAGAAGGATACTTAGTTCTTAGAACCTTTGCATACAACATATTTGGAAATTCTAAATCATCTGCAAATTTAGCTTTTCCAGTAACCTTTTCGTATGCGTCTATTCGCTTTTTTGGTTGATTAACACTTTTAAAAATGATTGTTCACCTCCAAATAATGATCAGGGCCTTCCTCCCATAGTCAAAGCCATGATTGCTTTTGCTGTATGTAAACGATTTTCAGCTTCATCGTATATTATAGAATGAGGGCCATCTATAACAGGATCTGTTACTTCTTTACCTCTGTCTGCAGGCATCGCGTGCATATAAAGAACATCTTTATCGGCTAAAGACATTCTTCTTTCATCACAGATCCAATCTTTGTGTTTTTCAAGATTTTCCTTCATCTGTTTTTTTCCTTCATCTGTATCAGGATCTTCGACTCCCAAAAATCCACCCCAATTCTTTGGAATTACAATTTGTGCCCCATCGAAAGCCTCATCCATATCGTTTGTGAACTTTAAACCTCCGCCATGTTTTTCTGCGTTTTGTTTTGCTTGCTCCATGAGTTCGGGCATAAGTGGGAATTCTTTTGGATGAGCGATAGTTACGTCCATTCCATATCTTGTAAATAGTAATGCTTGTGTTTGAGGTACGGACAAAGGTTTTGCATGGGATGTTGCATAAGCCCAAGATATAGTGACTTTAATATTTCTAAGATCATTACCACATTTTTCTTTTATTGTCATCAAATCCGCCAAACCTTGTAAAGGATGGTAGAAATCATCTTGAAGGTTAATAACAGGTACATCCGCATATTTTGCAACCTCTCTCATGTAATTGTTGCCGATTCCAAAGAAACAGTTTCTTATTGCTATTGCGTGTCCAAAGCGACTCAAAACAATAGCAGTATCCTTTGCCGATTCTCCGTGAGAAAGTTGCATCTTATCCGGGGTCAGATCATGAGCATGTCCTCCCAGTTGAGTGATACCAGCTTCTATAGAATTTCGAGTTCGTGTAGATTGTTCGAAAAACATCATGAAGATTGTTTTTGATCTTAACAAATGATCAGTAGGTTCTCCTAATGCAAACCTCATTTTAAGTTCATTAGATAATTCAAAAACAGTTTCTAATTCTTCTTTACTCCACTCTTGTGTAGTTATAAAATCCTTTCCCCTAAAAAGTGTGTTCATTTTATCTCCTCCAGTATGATTATATAGCTTTTATAAACCTTCCAAAACCTTTTTCTCCTAGGAAATTTCTATCTTTTACGATTACTTTTCCCCTTAAAATGGTTGTAACGGGGAGACCATCTACTTCAAATCCTTCAAAAGGAGTGTATCCCGCCTTTGAATGAGTGTTAGAGCTGTTTAATACTTTCTTTAAATTTGGATCGAAAATAACTAAATCAGCGTCAGAATCTATAGCTATTGTTCCTTTTTGTGGATATAATTTGAAAATTTTTGCTGGATTAGTGGAAAGGAGTTCAACTAGTCTGTTTATAGAAATTAAACCTTTATTTACCCCGTATGTATAGGTCAAAGGAAGAAGTGTTTCCACTCCTGGAATACCAGGAAAGATATCCAGTGAATTTTCACCTTTTGATTTTTGTTCTGCATTGTAAGCGCAGTGGTCTGTGGCAATTACGTCTATCAGGCCTTTTTGAATTCCTTCCCACAAAGCTTCGTTATCTAGACTTTCTCTCAATGGAGGAGTCATAAAATAAAATCTGGCTTTAGGACCTTTTAATAATTCTCTTGTTAATAAGAGATAGTGAGGTGTGGTTTCAACATACAATTTAAAATTTTTTAGATTTTTATACTCTTTAACTACCTGATAACCTTTTTTTGATGAAAGATGTACTATGTATAGCGAAGCATTAGTTTTATGAGCAATCTCACAAATTTTTTTAACTGCCTTTTGCTCAGCTTCACTCGGCCTAATATCTGGATGATATTGAGCATCTAATTTATTTTCTTTTTGGAAATTCATAATATTTTGTTCAATAATTTCATTATCTTCAGCATGAACAGCTACTATTAAGTCATTATCTCCAGCTGCCTTAAATAAAGGCTCCCATTTGTCAGAAGACAGCATATATATATTTTTGTAGGTAGTGAATGCTTTTAAACTAGATATTCCAAAATCTCTAATCTCCTTAAGCTGATGATTTTGCTTAAGTGGGTCGAAGTTGTTGTTAATAACTATATGAAAATGAAAATCAATCACGGAATCTCTAGTTTCTTCTAATCTATTTTCTAATCCTTTCATCAAAGACGCAGCTTCCATATCAGCAAAATCTATGTGTGTGGTTACTCCTCCTAAAGCAGCCGATCGCCCTCCCCAATAGAAATTATCTATACTGGTTGTACCTCTAGCATGCAAGCTAAAATGTGTATGACTATCTATAATTCCAGGAAAAACATACTTTCCGCTTGCATCTATTACCTCTTCATCCATAAAAGGAGTTAAATTAGATTCTATTTGTTTTATCTTTTCGTCCAATATTCTAATTTCTTTTTTTTCAGTTTTTGTGGCAGTAACTACGATACCGTTTTTGATTAACACCGTAATCCTTCCTTTTACAAGTATTTTTGTGTATACAACTTAGGTATGCATGCATACATTGCAGCGGCCTTCACCAATTCATTTTTCCATGTTTTTTCGTTGGGAGCATGTGCTTGATCTTCATGGCCAGGACCAAACCCAATACAAGGTATTCCATATCTTCCCATTATGGAAACACCATTGGTAGAAAAAGTCCACTTATCTACCAAAGGTTTTTTTTCAAATAAGTTTTGATACGCTTCTTTGAGAGTTTGACAAACAGGATGATCTTCTGGTAATACCCAAGCTGGGAAATATGCTTGTGTTGGATATATTAATCCGGTGTAGGATGGTTTTTCATAGGTGTAAAGTTCCACATCAGAGTTATGCTTCTCAGATGAAGGTAAATTTTTAATCTCTTTTAAAGCATCGTTCCAACTTTCTCCCCAAGTCAATCTCCTATCTATGGATATAGAACAACCATCTGCAACGGCACATCTAGAAGGAGAAGAGAAAAAAATTTCGGAAACTGTCAAGCTACCTTTTCCTAAAAAATCATCATTCTTTAAACACGTATGGAGTACTGGTAACTCTTTAACAATATCCGCCATTTTATAAATAGCGTTATCTCCTCTTTCAGGTGCTGAACCGTGACAACTAACACCATGGGTGGTTACTTTTATTTCCATCCGCCCACGCTGGCCTCTATATATATTACACGAAGTTGGTTCGGTAATAACGACAAATTCGGGTTTGATTTTATCTTCTTCAATTATGTATTGCCAACAAAGTCCATCACAATCTTCTTCTTGAACAGTACCGGTGATTAATAGTGTATAATCGTCGTTTAAATCTAAATCTTTGATGATCTGGGCTCCGTAAACCATAGAAGCCATTCCACCTTCTTGATCACTAGCTCCTCTCCCAACGATAATTTCATCGTCTTCATAACCTTTATAAGGATCGTAATTCCATAAATTTATATCTCCAATACCTACTGTATCTATATGAGCATCCATAGCTATTAAGTGTTTTCCGTGGCCAATGTAACCTAAAATGTTCCCCATTGGATCAATATCTATTCTGTCAAAACCTACTTTTTCCATCTCTTCTTTAATTCTTAAAATAACATCTTTTTCATTTCCACTTTCACTTGGAATAGCTATCATGTCCCTGAGAAATTTAGTCATATCTTTTTTATATTCTTCAGCTTTGGATAGAATTTGTTTGTAATTCATATATTTTGATGGCCCCCCTTTTATTTAATAATTTACTGCTTTTAGAAACTCTAAAAAGCACTTTAAAAGTAAGTTACATCTAGTGTGTTTTAGCACTCTTTCGCCCCGCAGCCCACCGATATTTTTGAAAATGATTTTATTTTTATATTGTTTATAGTTTGTAGTGTTATGATAAAAAATTATCGTTCAACTATTAAATAAGTTATTAAAAATTATAATCATTTAATAATTGAGATAATTCTTTCAAATCTGGTCGCAAAGTTAAAGGAGCTCCTACCGCTTTTTCAGCATTTTTAATATCTTTTAAACCGTTCCCTGTAATCACAACGGCAACACTTTCAGAAGATTTGATTATACCATTTTCAACTGCTTTTTTTATGCCAGCAATCCCAGCTACTCCAGCAGGTTCACCAAAAATGCCTGTATTCTTACCTAAAGTTTTCATCATATCTAGGATTTCCTGGTCCGATACGTTGATCATATCACCATTTGATTCTTTAATGGCTTTGATAGCTTTCATATAATTTCGAGGTTTTCCAACTGCTATGCTATCAGCAATTGTGTTTTCTGGAACGGGAATCAGATCTGTACCTTTTTTAAAAGCTTCAGTTATTGGTGCGCAACCTTCAGATTGAACACCTAATAACTTTGGTAACTTATCAATGAATCCGATTTGTTTTAAATCATACACACCTTTCCAAGCTCCTGCTATTGTACAACCATCACCAACAGAGTAAACTAACCAATCAACCATTTCCCAATTTAATTGTTCAGCTATTTCTATGGAAGATGTCTTCTTGCCTTCAACTAAATAAGGGTTAATTGCAGCATTTCTGTTATACCATCCACGCTTATTAATAGCTTCTTGGGATAGATAGAAAGTCTCTTCATATGAACCCTTTACAGAAAGAACAAGCGCACCAAAAATCAAGAGCTGAGTAACCTTTCCAATCGGAGCCCTAGAAGGGACAAAGATAACTGCCTTCATTTCATTTCCCATAGATGCTATATTACCTGCCAACGAAGAAGCGGCGTTCCCCGTGGAAGCACAAGAAACAATGTTCATACCGGCTTCTTGTGCCTTTACTACAGCTATAGCGGAAGCCCTGTCTTTCAAAGAACCTGTTGGATTTAAACCATCATCTTTAAGGTATAGAGTTTCTATACCTAGCAGTTTTGCCATAACTTTACTTTTATAAAGAGGTGTTCCTCCTACCCTTAAAGTGGGCTTGGGAGTGGTAGGTTCTATAGGCAAAAGTGGCAAATATCTCCAAATAGATGGATCTGGATTTGCTTTTAAATCTTGTTTATTCCAATCTGTTTTTATCTTTTCATAATCATATTCAACATCCAAAATGCCTTTTTCTCCACATTTTGGGCAAAGATATTGTGTAGGTAGCGGTTCGTATTTTTCTCCACAAGAAATACACACCAAATCTTTTACATATTTCAGTTTTTTCCCCTCCAATTAGTCTAATAATCCTGTTTTTTTGTTAAATTCAATTATTAGTTGATCAATTTTATCTGCTGTTTCAAATGCATTCCCCCAGTATTCTTCACAGTTGTACCATTGTTCGTTTAATTCGTCGAGTTCTTTACCCTGCTGTTCTATCCAAGTATAGTATTTTAAATTGTGTATTCTTTTTTTATCGTAATAACTCAATTCTTGAATAAAGTCAGTTTTTATTCCTAATATATGTCTATAAAAATCTATTGCCGCCTTTTGTTGACTATATTTACCTTCTTGTTCTTGTAACTCTTTAAGCCTGGAACCATATAACTCCATAGAATCGGTGAATACTGTCATTATTACATCTTTTTCTGTTAATTCATAGTATTTGGCAAATTTTATTGCCGAAAGTACATTTGCAATAGACGAAATTCCAAGCAAAGATAAATTATCTACAACCTCTGAAGAAATTCCCTGTTTTCTTAAAAAATCCCTTCCTTCTGGTTCATTGCAAAGCCTTATTAAATTCATAGCATCATTATCATCAACCCCGATAACCATATCCGTATTTTTAACATTATGAATCCAAGGAACATGTTTATCTCCTATGCCTTCAATTCTATGTGCACCAAATCCGTTGTTTAATAAAGTAGGACATTGTAATGCCTCTGATACAGCTAATTTACTCTTTGGATATATAGATTTTAAATATTCTCCAGATCCCAATGTTCCTGAAGATCCTGAAGTAAATACTGTTCCGGCTAATCTGTCTTTCTCACGCATGATTTTTTGCAAGACCTCTTCCATAGCAGGTCCAGTAACTACATAATGCCACAAACGATTGCCCATTTCCTCGAATTGGTTAAAAATAACAATATTGTCGTAAGTAGACTTTAATTCCTTACATTTATCAAATATCTCTTTTACGTTACTCTCACTCCCTGGTGTTCCAATTACTTCCCCTGCAACTTTTGACAACCATTCGAATCTTTCTTTACTCATGCCTTCAGGAAGTATAGCTATGGATTCACATCCTAAAAGCTGAGAGTTATATGCACCTCCACGGCAATAGTTGCCTGTTGAAGGCCAAACTGCTTTTTGACTAGTAGGATCAAATTGACCAGTCACAAGTCTTGGCACAAGACAACCAAAGGTGGAACCAACTTTGTGAGACCCGGTTGGAAACCATTTACCAACTAATGCAACGATCCGAGCTTTAACACCTGTTAATTCAGATGGTAACTCAAAGTAATTTACATCCCCATACAGACCACCTTTTGGAACAGGTTCGTTTTTCCAAGTAATTCTGAATAAGTTAAAAGAGTTAATGTCCCATAAGCTGATATTTTTTAACCTTTGTTTGATTTCATCAGGAATCAATTCAGGGTTTCGCATTTGAGCAAAGGTTGGTATAATAATGTTGTTCTCTTTAGCCCTTTCGACAACTTTTTCTAACACGTCTTTATTAACAGTTAAATCTATCATCTCATTCCTCCTAAGTTTTTAAATATTACTTTATTTAGAAACTCTAAATTTTATTTTAAACCATATTTCTAGAATCCAAAAAATTTTTAAAAAAGTTCTATCAAATGGTTCTCTTAGTTAACTTAATATTATACATCTTATTGACCAAGTAATTAAAACTCGATTTTCAGTGCTAATTAAACTTAATCGCTAGTAATCGTTTATAATAACTAATAAACGGTTATAATCATAAATACTCAAAATAATAAATTCTTTGATTTAAGAATGATGATGGCATGTATAAATTTAATTCATGTGCTCCCTCTTTTCTTTCTCGGGTATAATGAGGTTTAAAATAAAAGCGGTTAAAGCTCCAACAGTAATATTAGACGAGAAAATTATAGCCATCTATTCCGGAAGCTGGATCACTATATCTGGTTGAAAAGTAACCCCTAATCCTAAAGCTAATGAAAGTGCTAATATAAACATTTTTTATCATCTATATTTTGACTGAAGGTTGTATTAGGAAGTGTGTTGAAAACAGCTGCCAAAGCACTTCCCACACCATCTAACAAAACTCCTCTTTTTAATCTTTGATCATGTATTTCGCCTTCAACTGGTTCACCACTAACTTCTGCAATAGCTGTCAAATCACCCACTGTTTCAACCGTTGTGATGATATAGGCTAAAATCCAAGGGATAATAAGACTCCAGTTAAAAGCTAACCCATATTTAAAGGGAACTGGAACGGTTACCCATCCTGCTTCTGATATTGGAGCAAAATCCACCATGCCCAACGGTATTGCAACGTTGAACTATCATCTATTAGAAAAACACCCCCTTAGAATTAAATATCTATTTAAAATGAAAGTTTTTTTATATTTATTTTACTATAATTTTTTCTCGTTGACAAACAAAGTTTTCTACTGTTTTAACCTTTTAATGGTTTTTATTTGCCGTTAGTTTTGTATAATTCCAAATAATCATTTATATTTAACTTGAGTTATAAATTATGATATAATTTCAATAACTATTCATAATTAATTTTACAACCTTTAAAAAATAGAATTGTCCAACTTTCTGGAGTTGATTTTGGTTGGATGTTGGTTAAAAAGGAGGCCATTTATTATTATGTTTAACTTTTTTAAAAGGAATAAGTCAAATGTTTCAAAAACAACGAATAAACAAGTTTTTTACAATGAGAAAAACGCATTAGTTATACATTTCAAATGTACAAAATGCGGAGAGAAGTTCCGAAGTTATCTTAGAAAAGGTTATGATTTTGTCACCGATTATGAAACAGGTGAGTACAAAATAAATAAAGAATATATAGGTTCAAACTGTTTCAACAAAATACACCTTTCTGCTACATTTGATAGAAATTATAAATTAAAAGAATACACCTTAGAAAATGGAAAGGTAATTAGTAAAGAGGAATGGGAGGGAAAAGACGATGCCTAGAACAACAGGTGAAAAAGATACTAACGTAAATTTATTTGAATATAGACCTGTAAGGCCATTTATACAAATACCAGAAAAGGTACTTATGTATATTTTACAACTAACGCCATCGTCTTTTGCAAAAGTATATTTATACTTGTACAACATGAGTTACGGGCTGGGATATGATCATACAGTTACCCATACTAGCGTACGAGAGATAGCTTCAAATTTGAATATTAGTATCGGAAGAACACAAAATGCCATCACCTATTTTAAAAAAATTAAGGCTATAGAAAAAATAGAGTCACGAGCGGTAATAGGAACAAAATACAAAGTAAACGTACCTGAATATTCTTCTTCTAGAAATAATTGGTACTTCACTGAACCCAATAAAGTTAGATACATAATGATGAAAGAAAAATTATTGACTTCGGAAAAGTTAGTTACTTCTAAAATTAAGCGTTATAAATCTGTCAAAAAATCTTTGGAATTGGGATTATTTGATACATTTGAAGAGTAGGTAATCAATATGTATGATAAATTGTTGAGTTTAATTCTTTCTCAAAATAATTCCTTTTTATTCGATTACGCAGAGAAAAATAATATTAATAGGTTAGTAGGTACGGTTCTTTATTCAAAGGACAACTTAGTTATAATAGGTGTTAAAAATTCTTTTTTCTTTTTAGAAAATCAAAGTAATCAAAATATCAAAGTAGGTATTAGAGTGAATTTGAATTTTTTAAAATCACAAGATAAAGCAAATAGTGTAGATACTCCAATTAAGATGAAATATTTAGGTGAGTCATCAACAAATGGTATTAAATTAAGTTTAAGATTTCCAAACTTTAAAAATATCGATTCTATTAACCTTAAAACTCCTAACTTCACAGATACACAAAATTTGAAAGCATCCATATGGCTCTCAAAGTTTTCTCAAACCCTAAACACACAATTAAAAAACTTAAAATTTGATAATTTGGAAACCCACGAAATGACTTCCTTTAAAAAACTAGTAGAAAAAATTGTAACTACAATTCTAAAATCCTTTAAAGATAATTTAAACTCCGTTTTATCCCCGTCCCATTCTGCGAACAAAATCGTAGACATGATGAAAGTATACATTTCTAGTAAAAACAATCCAGATTATTTCTCTCAGAACCAGCTAAAATTAATAAGAGAATTAGTAACTTTGAAAGAAAAAGATGTAAAGACATTGGATACTAAAAATGAATCTCAAACAAGCGAAAGAAATAATATAATGGATAAAACATTAAGTTCTTACTTAACCATTAAAAATCTAAGCTTAGAAACAAAAACACCCCTAATGTTCTTTTCAATCTTTGGGTTGCCTATATTTTTTACGATTGATAGAGAATATCAAAACAATTTAAAAAATTACCAGAAAGAGACGATGAATCAAAAATTGAATTTAATCCTTCTTACTCACAACTTCGGAGTTATAGATGCCCATATACAAAGTCTTGAAAAAGAAGTTTATATAAGCTTTGAGTTAGAGAATAACACCGATTATTTTAAATTAAAAAAGCAATATCTAATAAAAAATTTGAAAGTAAAAAATTATTTTGTGAAGAGAATTGATTTTTTATGATAAATAAAATATCGTTCAAGTATTATAAAATTTCTAATTAAATCTTATTGGATATATATATAAAAAACCGGTGAAGAAAGAAATCACCGGTTTTTAATGATGTTTAAATATTCACTATTTCTTAATTGAATAAAAAGCATTCAATCCTCTATATTGAGCGGTTGTATCGAGTTCTTCTTCGATTCTTAACAACTGATTATATTTTGCTATTCTGTCTGTTCTTGAGAGTGATCCGGTCTTAATAAAACCTGCATTTACCCCTACAACTAAATCAGCAATAAAAGTATCTTCTGTTTCTCCTGAACGATGAGATACAACGGCAGTCATATTATTTTTATAGGCCAATTCAATTGCGTCTAGAGTCTCTGTTACACTTCCTATTTGATTCAATTTGATCAAAATAGAGTTGGTAGCTTTTAAATCTATACCTTTTTGCAATCTTTTGACATTTGTAACGTATAAGTCATCACCAACTATTTGAACCCTGTTTCTTACCTTTGCAGTGAATTGAGAGTAACCTTCCCAGTCATCTTGATCGAATGGATCTTCTAATGACTTAATAGGATATTTATCAATTAATGATATATAATAATCTGCTAATTCATTCGAACTCATATCTTTTCCATCAACAGAGTATTTTTTTGTCTCTTCATTGTAAAACTCAGAAGCAGCAGCATCCATAGCAATGAAAATTTGTTTACCAGGTTCGTAACCAGCGGCTTGTATGGCTCTAATAATGTATTTAATAGCTTCTTCATTCGAATTTAAATTTGGAGCGAAACCACCTTCATCTCCAACAGAAGTTATGTGCCCTTCTTTTTTCAAAATATTTTTTAAATTATGAAAAACCTCTGCTCCTGCTCTCAAAGCATCCTTAAATGAATTAAATCCAGCAGGCATAATCATGAACTCTTGAATATCTAGATTATTATCAGCATGTTGTCCACCGTTTACTATATTCATCATTGGTACGGGTAAAACTTTGGCGTTCACTCCTCCTAAGTACTTGTAGAGAGGTAGTCCTAGAGAGTTTGCAGCAGCCCTTGCCACCGCCATAGAAACAGCTAATATGGCGTTTGCTCCAAGATTTTCTTTGTTTTCTGTTCCATCTAAGTCCAACATCACTTTATCAACATTAACTTGATCAAAAGCGTTCAATCCAACGACTTCTTGTTCAATAATATTGTTTACGTTATTTACAGCTTTAGTAACACCTTTTCCCATATAATAATCTTTATTACCATCTCTTAATTCTAATGCTTCAAATTTACCCGTTGAAGCGCCTGAAGGAACAATAGCTGAACCGGTTGCGCCAGTAGACAAAGTAACTTCTGCTTCAACGGTTGGATTACCCCTTGAATCTAATACCTCTCTTGCTTTTACTGATACTATTTCATCATAAAACTTTTCCATATAAGAAACACCTCCACAAATTTATATTTTAGTTAAACTTTAGAATTGAATTTAGATTAAATGGACAATATTTAGTGGTTGACTTTAGTGCCAATATTCTCTCCCTCTACGGCTTTAAGCAAGTTACCTTCTTCAAAAAAATTGATGATCAATATGGAAAGATTATTTTTTTCACATATTGAAAACGCCTCTGTATCCATAACTTTTATTTGCTCTTTAATTGCTTGTTCATAAGTTATGTTATCATATTTTTTGGCATCTTCGAATAATTTTGGATCTTTATCGTATATACCATCAACCTTCGTAGCTTTAACAAGTATATCCGCATTCATTTCGATAGCCCTCAAGGCAGAGGCTGTATCCGTAGTAAACAGAGGATTAGAAGTTCCGCCAGCAAATAAAACAATATAGCCAGCTTCAAAACACTGTTCAATAAAATCATATTTGAGTGGCATTACAGAAGGTAAATTTACAATGGGAGAAACTACAACACTTTTCAAACCATTGCTTTCAAAAACGTTTTTAAGATACAGTGAATTTATGACGGTGCCCAGCATTCCTAATTGATCAGCCATTTGAATTCGAAAATCTTTTAGCTCTTTCCCTCTAAATATGTTTCCAGCTCCCACAACGATCCCCAATTTAATATTTAACTGATGAATTTTCTTGACCTCATTCACCAAATATGTTAACGTTTTCTCAGAAAACCCTTTTCCCCCTTCACCACTCAAAGCTTCCCCACTCAATTTTAGTAATACTCTTTTGTACATAGGCCCTCCTTTTTGAAACGTCAATGCAGTCTTATTGGTGATAGAAAAAGTTTCAAATTCATAAATAAAGCAAAAAGGCGGAAACCTCCACCTTTTTGTTATTCACCAATTGCAAATCGAGCAAATTTATCTACTGTAATATTTTCTCCTACTTTTGCTATCATAGAACTAATAATATCTTTGATACTTTCCCCTTCACCAAAAACATATTCTTGATCAAGAAGACAATTTTCAGTGTAGAACTTTTCTAATTTGTTTTCTACAATTTTTTCCTTGATATTTTCCGGTTTGTTGGAATCTTTTAACTCTTCCATGTAAATTTCTTTTTCTTTATCTATAATTTCTTGAGGAACTTCTTCCCTTGAAATCCATTTTGGTTTCATCGAAGCAATTTGCAGAGAAATCTTCTTAGCTAAGTCATGAAAATCATCTGTTCTAGCTACAAAATCGGTTTCACATCCCAACAATAGCAAGACACCAATTTTTTCATTATGATGAATATAAGAGTATACAATTCCTTCATTAGTAACTCTTCCAGCTTTTTTTGCAGCTTTTATAGAGCCTTTCTTTCTCAAGATTTCAACGGCTTTATCTATATCTCCGTTAGCTTCTTCTAAAGCATTTTTACAATCTAACATTCCTGCTCCTGTTGAAGCCCTAAGATTCTTTATTTTTTCAATTGATACGTCCATTTAAAATACCTCCTAATGTTTTTATTTCTGACTTTAAAAACTCTAAAACCTTGTGTTAGCACGCCCCGCTCCCCCGACCATAATGATCGATAAAACCATTGTATTTTAACACAACTAATTGAATATTAAAACAAGAAAATTATTGTTTTATTACTATTTTTTTAATAGTTTTTCTTGTAACTTTGCTTCAACAAACTTAGATACCCACTTACTAACATCTCCATTGTAAGATGCAATTTCTTTTATCATCGATGAAGAAATGTAAGAAAAATCTGTATCAGCCATAAGAAAGAAAATCTCTAACTCTGGAAAAAGCATATGATTAGCGTTTGCCATTTGTAGTTCATATTCGTAATCACTGACAGCCCTTAAACCTCTTATTAAATTATAAATTTTTTTTTCCTTTAAATAATTTACCAGCAAACCATCAAAAGATTCAACAATAACATTTTTTATACCTTCTAAATCCTTTTTTACCATTTCAATCCTTTCATGGAGAGAAAAAAGATACTTTTTTTTTGGATTATTCATAACAACCACATAAAGATTGTCAAACCTTTCACTTGCTCGTTTCACTATGTTCACATGCCCAAATGTTATTGGATCAAAACTTCCTGGATATGCTGCGTCCCTAATTCCCATTGTTAAATTTCCCCCATTTTATTAAACATTGATTATACCCGAAGCTAAAACAACACCGCTTTCGTCATAAATTGTTGCAAATTGACCGGGTGTAACAGCAAATATCGGTTCTTTAAAACTCACTTCTAAAGTATTATCAGAAATCTTACTAACAACTGCTGGCTTTTCTTCGCTTTTCTTACGAACTCTACAAAAGCCTTCTACTTTATCAAAATCCACAAAAAAGTTAACGTTCCGTACAATAAGCTCTTTAGAATACATTTTTTCAGTAGGAGCAACTATAATAATATTCTTTTGGGGCACTATTTTATATACATGTAATTTCACATTTGCGTTTTTATAGTAGCTTATCCCGGTACGTTGACCAATAGTATAATTCATGTATCCTGTGTGTGTTCCTATTTCGTTTCCTTCTAAATCGTAAACTTTTCCTTCTTCAGAATTAACTCCATATTCTTTTAGAAATTTTCTGTAATCGTTATCAGGAATAAAACATAACTCTTGACTGTCAGGCTTATTTGCCACACTTAATCCTATTTTTTTTGCTATATCTCTTATCTGAACTTTATACATATTCCCTAAAGGAAAGTACAAATAAGGAAGAGTATTTTTGTCTATATAAGATAGAAAATATGATTGATCTTTGTATTGATCAACACCTTTTTTAATAACATAGGTAGTATACTTTTCGGAATACTCTTTTATTAAATAGTGACCACTGGAAACCAAATCTGCGTCGTAGCTATGAGCTATCTCTAAAGCCTTTCCGAACTTAAAAAACTTGTTGCATAACATGCAAGGATTGGGCGTTTTACCTTCTTTATAGGTATTGATGAAATAATTGATTATTTTCTCTTTAAATTCCTTTTTTATATCAACTATCTGAAAATCATCAAGATCTAACTTATTTGCAATTTTTAAGGCATCTTGTGTATCTGAAGGACTACAACAAACTTTCTTTTTTTCAGGGATCAATGAAAAGATAACATCGTTCACGGTTTTGAAATGAAGTCCTATAACTTGATAATTTTGTTCTTTCAAAAGATATGCAGCAACAGAACTATCTACCCCACCACTCATGAGCATTAATACTCTTTTATTAGACATTTATTTTTTTTAATCTTCCTCCTTCATCTTCTGACATCTTGATCTTTGCTATTTTTCTTCCGTAATCTATTATATCTTGCAAGGTCATTTTACTTAATTCCAACATGATGGAATTATCAACCCTTTTCCATACAAATTCAACGGCACATTCTATTTCCAAAGAACATTCTCCAACGATACAATCAAAGGATTGAAGTGGTTTATCTAAAACTTGAATAATTTCGCTCAAACGTAAATCTTCTGGATTTTTAGCTAAAGCATATCCACCAAATTTACCTCTAATAGATTTAACTATTCCTGCATCACGTAATTCTATAAATATTTTTTCAAGAAAATCTTTTGGTATATTTTGCCTTTCAGATAATTCACTGATAGGCACTTTTTCTCTTCCTTCATCTTCGGCTAGTACGGCTAATTCAAACAAAGCCCTTAAAGCATAGCTACTTTTGACAGTAAGTGACATGTGTTATTCCTCCTTTTAAAATAAACGTTTCTTTTTATAAATCAACACTCAATAAAAATATCAAATAGGCTTCATATCTATTACATACTTATACGTCGGATTTTCTGCCGACCACGTAAACGGTTAAATTCTGTAAACTATTATTAGCTAATCTAACATCGTTCACGTAAATATCAATCTTATTCCCCAAAACTTTGGCACCCGTATCTTGAACCTCAAAATACCCTTTATTTGGAAGATCTGACAATTCAGGTATATAAACTATCGTTCCTAAAGGCAAGACATCAGGATCAGACGCAATTGTTTTGTATGGTGTTGGTTTTTCTCCAGACTTTGTTAACCTAAAAGTTGGTGAATAGACAAGCTTGTCATCCCATTCTGTGTAGTAGGTTGCCTGAAAATCTCCAATCCTATTATAAAAAAGTTTTAAAGGATCTCTTGGTTCTCCGTTCTTCCACAATTCAACCATTACAATACTACCTGCTTGAGTTATTCCTAATGATGTATTCGAATCCACCCATTTGCCCTCATCAACATATGGAGTTTTTATATTCCCTATGACACTCACAATAGAATTTCCATGGTCCGTTTTTATATACCAACTGGCATTTGGTAATTTCCCAGTCTCTATCACTCTTCCAGGCAAAACCGGATAAACCTGCTCTGTTTGAACCAAAACTCCTATCCCACTAGAAACTCCAGCAGCATTTCTCTCTCCAAACCTCACAACAATATTTTCATAATTTGAAAGTGATGTTTTAGGGAAGGGCCACCTGATATACTCTTCAATATTATTCACGGGTATGATTAATTCTTGCCCTACTTTAATATTCGTTGATTGTAGATTATTGGCTTGCTGAATAATCTGAACACCTTTATTTCCTAAGTTAAACGCATTTGAAATGCTTATAAGGGTATCCCCAGACTTAACTTTATACCTTACTTCGTTTGAATTCTCAAACAAATAACTAGCTTCTGCTTCTCCTACAGATTTATATAGTTGGTCGATCTTCATTTCGATATTTTGTATCTGACCAAAATATTTCTCATTTAATGAATTTGGTGGTTGGGTAATAACCTTTTGAAGGTCATATTTTACATTTTCTAACTCTTTGCTTAAAGAAGAAACCTGGTTTTCTAAAGTTTTAACGTTCAAAATTTCTGTGGACTGGTTCTTATAATAAAATTTAGAAACTGTCTCTTCAGTTTTATAATCTACTATGTTTTCTACATATTTTTCTAAATTCAGTTTGTCCACCTCTTGTTGCACAAGCTCTTTTATATTTCCGTTTTCCAAAAAGTAAAATTCGGAATTTTGAAAACTTTTTTCCAAATTATTAACCTTTTCCGTTAGGGAATTCACGGTATCTAATAGAATTTTTTGATCATTCTTGGGAATATTGTTCACAACATTTTGTAATTCTGCAATCTGAACTTCCAATTGCAATATTTTTTGATCTAAATCAGTATTTGTAAAATTATTAACCTTTTTTTGAGAAACATTGTTAATTTGGCCCTCTAAACTTCGAACCCTTTGATCTAAATCTAGCAGTTTATCAATAGATTCAGTACTCCGCCCTTCATACAAATAATTTTCCAAGGTTACTACTCTGCTATCAATATTGGTGTACTGATCTTTTAAGCTTTTTGCCATATCATAAGCATAACTGTTATTCTTTGAAATTTGATAAATTTCATCAGATAAACTATTAAGTTTTTCTTCCATTTGAGTTAAACGCTCATCCAACGCATCCAAATGATTTTGAATTAACTCCAAATCTTTGTTTGGCAAAGTCGGTTCTTGAGAAGTCGGTTGAAAAACCGTACACCCTGATAGAAAAAATGCCAAACCTAACAAAAAAATCCAAAATAATCTCTTCATTTTAATTCACCCCTTAGATATTTTGCAGCCTTTAAGTATGGATTTTTAGGATTATTATAATTTTTCAACAAATAATCAAACAAGTTCGCAGCTTCCTTTCTATTATTCAGTCTATAGTTTATATACCCCAGATAAAACAAAGAAAATATATAATCCTCTTCTGAAAATGTTTCATAGTTCTTTTCAATAATTTTTCCACAATAGTAAAGTATTCCCAACTCTTTTTCTTCTTCATTTTGTTCACGGTAGTACCAAGCAAATTTTACCAAAATTTTTACTACTTCACTGGGTAATCCCAAAATTGCGTAAATATTAGCAGCTATCATAAGTTGAGTTGCATAAAATTCATGAGATTTTGAAGAAGAATTATCTGCTTCTGGAAGAGATTTTTTGTCTATCTTATTCAAAAACAGTTTAACTTCTTCGGTGTTTAGAGAATTTAAATATTCGTATATATAATCTTTATCTTTTTCCTGAAAGGTAAAATAGCAATTGGGACAAGTGATCAATGAATAAAGAGATACATTAATATCCCTGTATTCTGGTTTTAAATCTAAATCATATGAACTAACTTTTATAGACGTTGAGGCTACTTTATCAAAAGAAAATTCTTTTTGACATACTGGGCACACTGCAAAATCTCTAATAAAATCTTTCATTCTATCTCATCAACACCTAGTAATGCATTACAGTAGGACAAAGGATCAAAAATTTGTAAATCGTCTTCTTTCTCTCCAAATCCTACTAGTTTTATTGGAATATTGAGTTCATGGTTTATAGCAAAAGCTATTCCCCCTTTGGCTGTTCCATCCAATTTAGT
The DNA here is from genome assembly GCF_002895525.1 of Petrotoga olearia DSM 13574. GTDB lineage: Bacteria > Thermotogota > Thermotogae > Petrotogales > Petrotogaceae > Petrotoga > Petrotoga olearia. The sequence continues at coordinate 79,270 of NZ_AZRL01000021.1, read as the reverse complement.
TACAACTATCCCGCTTATATCTATTGCTTCTTTAAAAGCCTTTGCTTGAGAAATCCCATTTTGACCAGTAGTTCCGTCAAGAACTAACAGTGTTTCATGAGGAGCTCCGGGGACTTCCCTTTCAACTACACGCTTTATTTTTTTTAATTCATCCATTAAATTGCTTTTTGTATGTAAACGTCCTGCGGTGTCTATTAACACTACATCTTTGCCTTTTGATTTTGCGTGCGTTATTGCATCGTAAACAACTGCGGCGGCATCCGAACCTTTTTGATGAGCTATTACAGTGGTATTTAATCTATTACCCCATTCTTTGAGTTGCTCAATTGCAGCTGCCCTGAATGTGTCTGCAGCAGCTAAAACAACTTCTTTCCCTTGGTTAGAATACATCTTAGCTAACTTCGCAGTAGTCGTAGTTTTTCCACTACCGTTGACTCCAACGATGAGTATTACATAGGGTTTTTGCTGAAAATTATTAACCACTTCGTCTTTCTGTAAATTTTCCACTAAAATATCTCTCAATAATAAAAGCGGATCATTGTAGGAATTATCCTTTTTATATCTACTTTTTAACTCTTCCAAAACTGTATTGGAAACTTCAACACCCATATCAGACATTATTAATATTTCTTCCAATTCTTCTAATACATCATCGTTAAGAACTTTACCAGAAAAAATAGACTTTATATTTTTAAATACGGTATTTCTCGCTTTACTCAAACCATTTTTGAACTTTTCAAAAATTCCCATTCAAATACCTCCGTTACATCAAATTGGGTTAATTTGGATATGCAATATTTCACCTTGTTTTAATAATAATTGGTAATTTGCTGATCACAAAGTACGATTGTATAGAAACTATTTCATTAGTTATTAAATCACTTCCATACAAAGTAAAGTCTACTGGTATTTTCCCATATCTATCCTCCAAATTCAAGATAGTAATGTATTCATCCTCATCTCCACTCCATTTTATCATTATTATACCCTTAGATAACTCTCTAATAGAAAATTGGTGGCAGGCTGATTTAATCTTTTTAGCCATATTAACAATCTTTTTGAAAAAGCTTAAAAATTCATAGTCACCTTTGTTCCATTTGATCGGGTCTTTTTCGAAAAGGTTAGGTAGATTCTCCATCATTAATTCTTGACCAGCGTAAATTAAAGAAGCACCTGGCAAAAGATTATATAAAACGGTCCAATTTTTGATCTTATCTTTTCCATTTAAAACTGAAGCTATTCTAGGATTATCATGATTTTCTAAAAAACGCATTTTAAAGGAATTTTTTGGAAATATTGTTTCTTGCAAAAAAACATGATCGAAATAACAATTCAAATCTTTTTCACCAGAAAAATAACTTCTTAAATAGCAGAGGCCATCGTAATCGTATGTAAGGTCAAAGGCTTCATATACCTCTGAATCTGAATGAACATTGTATCCTCTAGTTCTCAGATCGTAAATAAATTTTGGATCAAGTGTTTCTGCCAACCATATAATTTCTTTTCTTTGATTCAATTTTTCTCTAGCTTTTTTCCAAAACTCTAATGGTACAAGCGGTGCAACATCACATCTAAAACCATCTACGCCAAGATCAACCCAACTATCCAAAACTTTTATTAGATAATCCCATAAATCCTTATTTTCATAATCCAAATCGTAAACATCCATCCAATCTTCAACTTTTCTTGTTAATTGACCGGTTTCATCTTTCATGAACCATTCAGGATGTGTTTCCACCAACTTTGAATCCATAGAGGTATGGTTGAATACGATATCGATCATTATTTTTATTCCATTGTCATGTGCCTTGTCTATTAATCTTTTAAAATCCCTCTTATTTCCAATTTCTTTAGATATTTCTTCGTAATCTTTTATAGAATATGGGCTTCCATGGGTACCTTTTCTACCAACCTTTCCAATGGGATAAAAAGGCATAAACCACAGTATGTCCGCTCCCAAAGCCTTAATACGTTCAATATCGTTGTATATATCATTAAAGGTTCCAGCATTTCCATAATTTCTAACAAAAACTTCATAAATTACAGAACTTTTTAACCAACTTGGTGAGTCTTTTGCCACGTTTGGACCTCCTCAAAGTATAATTTTAACTTAAACCCAACAAATATTATATCATTGATTATATCAAATACCTATATTTTTCAGAATTTTTTAATAAACCCAACTACTTAATTTTTTTAATGTTAGATACAAAAAATTTTTATTAAAACTAGACATTTTTAAAGTTTTATGTTATAATTTTTTTAAAATACTATGGAAAACTATCAAAAATATTATTTAAAACATAAAAAATTAATAATGGGAGGTTCTAATATGCCAAAATATCGTTTATCCAAATGTCCCGTTTGTGGAAGTAAGTTAAATATCGTAAAATATCGATGTGAAGAATGTGGAACCGAAATATCTGGCAACTTCGAATTAGAAGAATTCGCACAATTAACAAACCAGCAATTAAATTTTTTAAAGATTTTTATCAAGGTTAGAGGAAATTTATCAGAATTACAAAAAGAGCTTGGTATCTCTTATCCTACGGCAAAAGCCAGATTAGAAGAAGTTGCAACAGCAATGGGATACGAATCTGAAAGTATTGAAAGCAGAGAAAAAACCCTTGAAATCCTTGAAAAAATTGAAAAAGGAGAAATTACCCCTGAAGATGCAAAAGAACTATTAAAAAAATACAAAAAATAAAGGAGTGATTGTAAATGCCAAAGATTGATTTAAATGATGTAAAAGCAATTAAAATAAAAGCGAGAAACTTTCATGGAAGAATAAAGGTTTGTTATGGAGAAATAACACATCTTGAATACGTAGACCAAGACGTTAACGTAGGGACTGCTTGGGACTCGGATCATACAAGCGTTTCAATCGACATAGATTATGAAAAGGGTGATTTTTTATCAAGATTCTTTACATTCTCTAAAATGTTCCATGAAGTACCTATTAACTTGTACATAGGTGATCAAGTTAATGATGTGGAGTTAGACCTATCTTCTGCTGATATAGAAACTAATTTGGATTCTACTAACTTAGGTAATTTAACCATAAAAACACGTTCAGGAGATATAGATATTAATGGAGCTAATCAAACCAAAATGTTGGAATCTTTGATGGTGAATACAGGGTCGGGGGACGTGAGTATCGACTTAAACGACAGTGATATGGATGAATTAATTTTAAAAGGTGCCTCTGGAGATTTCGAAATTCACAACGTGAATATATTAAAGGGTGATTTTAGTATGGCTAGTGGCGATGTTTTAGTTGAAAACTCTAAAATAGAAAATCTTAAGGTAAGTATGGCTTCTGGTGATGTTTCGATAAAAAATTGTATCGTGAAAGCAGCAAACTTTAAATCAGCGAGCGGTGATATTTTCGTAGATTCCCTCGTGGAAGATTTTTATTGTACCGTAAACACAGCTTCTGGAGATATAGATCTAATAGTTCAAGGAAAAGAAAAAATTTATTTAGAGGCTCCGACACACAGGTATTCATCATCGATAAAATCAAACGTTGATTTAGTTCAAAGTAGTGATTCTTCTACTCTGCCCAAAAAAAGAGTGTTAAAAATTAATGTAATGAGTGGAGATATCAGTATTAGAGGAGTAGAACCTCAGGGGGAAGCCATGGAAGAAATGGGAAAAGAAAAACGTGAAGATAATTCAAAAGGTGATGAATTCCTAACCATTGAAGAAAAAAAGATTTTGTCTTTATTAAAAGAGAAAAAAATTTCTCGATCTTTTGCCATAGAACTTTTAAAAGAGTTGGGATACTCTGAAGAACTAGCGGATAAATTTTTGAAGGATAGGGGGGAATAATAATGCATGGTAGAATAATATTAATTGCGTTAGGTATTTTAATCGTTTTATCAGTCATTTTCAACGAATTCTTGGTTAGTTTCAGCTTGATAGAATTCTTCTTTGGAGTAATTTTTCTTGTATGTGGAATAACTTCATTCAAAAAGAGAAACGTTGGAACTCTCGGAAGTCTAATATTTGGAACGATATTGATGATCGATACATTTCAGTTGTTTCCCACTTCTCTAGATTTTGGTCAACTATTTCTATTGATGATCGCGTCTTATATTATTGACGCTGGATTTAGCGGTCTATTTCATATTAGAAAACCCCACATAAGGATTAATAAATCGATTATATCCGAAAATCTGCCACCTAAATTTACAGGTAACACACTTGAATTAACAACAGATGTAGATTGGAGCTCTCTAACTATCGATTCTTATAAGATAGACTCACCCGTAAAGGTAAAAGCTGTAATTGATAATGATATATATTCCTTTAAAAAAGAATATGACTCTTCTAAAGTGAATATTTTTAACAAGTTGAAAGTATCCAATGTAAAAATACCTGAACGAGCAAAGATAACTGTATATTTAAACGAGAATACTTATTACAATTATCATGCAGATTTGAATGTTTGTACTGCTTTCTTTGATCTAAGACGAATTAAAACAAGAGAAGTAAGAATCAAATCAACTGGGTCTAACATTACTTTGATACCTTCTCAAAATGATAATACCTCGATTGACTTAAACTCAGAAGTTTCATCCATAAATATAAAATTGCCTGAGGATGTCTCTTTAGTATTGAATCATATCGGAGATTTAAACTTTAAAAATTTTGGACGAATGTACCAAAGAGAAGATGGAACTTATGTTACTGATAATTTCTCAGAAGCATTTTACACTTGTTATCTGAACATTTCCTCTGAGATTTCACGGTTAAATATTGAATTTATATAATTAATTTTTAGTCCGATATAAATTCACATAAAATTTAAATAAATCAGGTATTTTTTTAATCCGATGGGGCTCTTCAAGCATTCTATACAACCATTCTAAGCCAACCTTTTGAAAGAAAAGAGGAGCCCTTTTCGTAACGCCTGCAAATACACCAAAGCTTCCTCCTACTCCCATCATAAGCTTTGCCTCCAACGTTTCAAAGTTCCTTAAAATAAAGGATTCCTGTTTTGGGATTCCCATCCCTACAAATAAGAGATCCGTTTTACTATCATTAATTTTTCTAACTACTTCTCCTTCGTTATTTGTATCAAAATATCCATGGTGATATCCAACTATATTTACCTTGAACATTTTCTCAATTCTTTCAGCTGCTTGTTTAACTATACTCTCTTCTGACCCAAGCAAAAATATTCTATAATTATTCATATGAGATAATTCTAACAAATACTTCATTGTATCTATACCGGGGCATCTTTCAGTTTCAATTCCTTTCTTTTTGAGCAATTTAACTATCCCCACCCCATCAGGAATGGAAAAAGATGCTTTACTGATAGCTTCAGAATATTCGTTACCCTTTAAATATTCCATATACATTAACGCATTTAAAGTGACTATCCAAAGCTTCTCTTTTCCGATTTCGCCTTTAATAAAAGAATAAATATCATCTTGTCTGCCATAAACCATTGGAATATCTTTCAAAAGAAACCGTCCAACCAATATATTCACCTCGGATTACTGCTTCGAATCGAAATATTGTATCACAAATAAATCGTAATTTCCATAAATATTATACAAACAAAGTTTGAATTAAGAAAAATGTTTACACTAGAAAAACAAAAATTGACGTTTAATTAACCAAATTCCTTTTCTTTCATTGTATAATACTTTGAACTTTGATGAAAACTTCTCAAATTAGGAGGAAGGATCATGGAAAAAACTTTGCTCAGCCAAGACAAAAATGTTAAGAAATACCTCATAAAATTTTCTAAAGATGAAATTGAAAAAATAGAAAATCAAATTGTTCGAGAAATTAACCAACATTACACCTTTGAAGGATTTAGAAAAGGGAAAGTTCCCAAACAGGTTATTAAGTTGCGCTTAGGCTCTGACTTCAATAATATGTTATTAGACGAAGCAGAACATGAACTGGATCACAAAATCAGAGAAGAAGAAAAGTTGCTTTTTCCAATTACTGTTGAATCCAGAGCTCAAGATGAGGAACACATCGAATTCGAGGTTCTGATTCACACCTATCCTGAAATAATAAAAACTGAATTTGAAAATATGACGGTTAAAATACCTGAATCTAAAGAAGTGGTTGAAGATTTTGTACAAAGAAGGCTGGATGATTTACTGGAGAGCAACGCAATATTAGATCCAAAAGAAGAACCTATACAATATGGAGATTATGTAAGAATAAACTATGATTTAGTAGAAGAAAACGGTGAAGTAAGCAAATCTAATGAAGAAGAAGAAATCTTAGTAAGAGAAGATGATGAAAGAGAGCTCGTTAAAAAACTCATAGGAAAAACCGCCGGTGATGAATTTGAATTAGAAAAAGATGATCAAGGCAAAAAAGTTATTCAAAAAGTCCGAATTGCCCAAGCTTATACTAGAAGGCTTCCAGAATTAAACGATAATTTTGCAAAAGAGTTGAATATTGAAGTAGAATCGTTGAACGAGCTGAATGAAACGTTGAGAAAAGAAGGAGAAGAAGCGGTTAAAAATTGGCAAGATCAGTTTGTTATCAACTATATTTTATCAGAGTTACCAAATTATGTGGATATTGATATCTCTGAAGAGAGTTTAAATTATTATGTTGATGCAACTATAAGAGATCTAAAAAACAAAGATAAATACGAAGAAAATCTAAAAAAATACGATAATGATGAAAATAAATTGAAAGAGGATATCAAAAAAAGCGCTTTGAATTGGATTAAAGAAATGATTATCATCGAAGAACTATCCTTAAAAAACAATATCAAAGTAGAGAACGATGAAATATCTCAAGAGATTAAGAATTTCTCAACTATGTATGGATTACCTTTCTCACGTGCTCAAGAGATAATAAGTTCGAATCCTGAACTATCTAATGAAATCGTGTGGAACAAATTAAGAGAAAAAGTAGCCCAATTTATCAAAGAGAAGGTACAAATAGTTGAAATATCAAAAGATGAGTTTGAAGGTGGAAATGTTAACCCCACAGAAGAAGGGAAAGAAGAAAAACCAAATACTGATAATGAAAAAAGTGAAGAATAGTATGGACAAAAGCAAAATTATATGATAAAATACATTTGAAGTTGATGGGGACGTAGTGAAGCTGGTTATCATGCCGGTCTGTCACACCGGTGCTCGCGGGTTCGAGTCCCGTCGTCCCCGCCAATTTGGCAACGTAGCCAAGGGGTCAAAGGCGGCGGTCTGCAAAACCGCTATTCGAGGGTTCAAATCCCTCCGTTGCCTCCATTATAACTAAATTGTTCCTGTGTATTACTTCTTCAGGACGTAAGTTTTCTTTAAATGTGAGTATATCATTTGTCTTTTTACCAATTATTTCTTTTAATTCTTCTGAAGAATAGTTTACTAAACCCTTCCCAATGTTTTCCCTTTTTTTATTGGATATTATCACCAGATCTCCGACGGAAAAACTACCTGATACACTTACAATTCCTACCGCTAACAAACTTTTTCCTTTTAAAAGTGCCTCATGGGCTCCATTATCAACGATTAATTCGCCTTTTGGCTTTAAGCTGAATTGAATCCATCTCTTCCTTTTGCTCATCCTTTCCCCTTTAGGTAAAAAGGTTGTGCCAACATTAAACTGTTTATTTTCTATAGCATCCACAACTTTTTTGATAATTCCTTTCTCATAAGAGGGGAGAATTGTTAAAGGTATTCCTGAGGCAATGGAAATCTTTGCTGCTTTTAATTTTGAACTCATCCCGCCGGTACCTAGTTTACCACTTTTTCCGATGGCAAGATTTTCAATATCAGGAGTAATTTCTTCAACAGTATTTACCAATGATTTCGGATCACCTAAATCTTTCAACAATCCTGGAATATCTGAGAGAATGATCGATAAATCAGCTTCCAACAAACTTGCAACTTGAGCAGATAAAACATCATTATCACCAAATTTGATTTCATCTGTTGTTATTGTATCGTTTTCGTTTACAATGGGTATTACACCTGTGTCTAAAAGAGTATTCATTGTGTTGTAAGCATTTAAGTAACGCTGACGATTAGAAAAATCGTCAGCCGTTAAAAGTATTTGAGCGACTTTAATATTTTTATTTGCAAAAAGGTCACGATATTTAGAAATCAATACACCTTGACCAACAGCGGCACAAGCCTGTTTTTCAGAAAGAGAATACGGTTTATAATGGTAGCCTAATTCACTTTTGCCCGCAGCTATAGCTCCCGAAGAGACAATAATAATATCTTTTCTTTGAAACTTTAATTCTGCCAGCTGTTCAACGATTTGATTCATTTTACCAACATTTATTCCATTTTCATCGGCTATTGAACTACTACCAACCTTTATAACTATCTTATTGATTGTTTTTTTCACAAAAATCACCAACCATTTAGTCCAGAAATGAAATAATTTTATTTTTCATAGATTCAGTGTTTCCTTTTCCACCTAAATCTGGTGTCAAACAATCTATATATTTAACCGTTTCAGAGATAGCATCTTCGAGTTTTTTTGCTAACTCATTCAGTTTCAAATAATCTAACAACATAATAGATGACCTTAATAAAGCAATCGGGTTTGCTATACCTTTGTTGGCTATATCTGGGGCACTTCCGTGAACCGCTTCAAAGATAGCAACATCCTCTCCAATATTAGCGCCAGGAGCAAGACCCAATCCTCCAATCAAACCTGCTGCTAAATCGGAAAGGATATCTCCATACAAATTAGGAGCTACAATTACATCATATTTTTCAGGATTCAAAACCAACTGCATGGACATATTGTCAACAATCTTTTCTTCGTACTCTATTTCAGGATATTCGTTTGCTGCTTTTTTAGTACAATCCAAAAATAAGCCGTCAGTAATCTTTAAAATATTTGCCTTATGAACAGCTGTAACTTTCTTTCTGTTGTTTTCTTTTACATATTTAAAGGCAAACTGTGCGATCTTTTCACTTGCATTTTTTGTGATAACTCTAACAGCACATGCTGCATTGTCAATCTTGTACTCAATCCCTTTATACAAACCTTCGGTATTTTCTCTCACTACAACTAAATCAACGTTATTGTACTTAGTATTGAGACCTGCTAAACTTTTAATAGGTCTTAAATTTGCATATAGATTTAACTTTTCTCTGAGGGTAACGTTCACACTTCTAAATCCTTTACCTATTGGAGTAGTAATAGGACCTTTCAATGCTACTTTGTTTCTTTTAATAGAATCAATCACATAATCAGGTAGTGGAGTTCCATATTTATCAATTACCGTCTCTCCAGCATCTACAACTTCCCAACTAATAGGAGCTTTCAAGTGTTCGAAAATCTCTACAACTACAGATGTTATTTCTGGACCTATTCCATCACCCGGAATTAAAGTAACTGTATACATAAAATCACCTACTAACTAATCTATTAATTCTAAAGTACCGTATTTTTTGTAGTAATTCACCAGACCACCACTCTGTAAAATCTTCAACATAACTTTTGGAAGAGATTTAATCTTCAAAACTTCTTCCTTAGTAAGATTTTTAACTACACCTTTCTCCAGATCGACAGCTAATAAATCACCTTCAGCTATATTATCAGTCGGAACTTCAACCAAAGGCAAACCTATATTTATAGAATTTCTGTAAAATATACGGGCAAAAGAAGTTGCTATTACCGCACTTATACCAGCATGTTTTATAACTAAAGGAGCTTGTTCTCTGGAAGAACCACAACCAAAATTTGCCCCTGCAACGATGAAATCACCCTTTTTAATTTCATTAAAGAAATTTGGCCTTAGATCTTCCATCAAATGGACAGATAATTCGTCCATATTAATGGTACTAAATTTATATTTTCCAGAGATAATGTAGTCGGTGTTTACATCGTCTCCAAATTTATGAGAATAACCTTTTAATTCCATTATTTATCCTCCCGCTCACAAAATTAAATATCACAAATATTTACGAGGATCAGTAATTTTCCCCTCTATACAAGAAGCTGCCACTGTAGCAGGTGATCCCAAATAAATAAAAGCCTTGTTGTTTCCCATTCTTCCTTTGAAATTTCTATTTGCAGTAGAAATTACATTCTCCCCATCAGAGGGAACGCCGTTATGTGTTCCAACACAAGGTCCACAACCAGGGGCTACCACAGTCGCACCAGCTTGGATTAAAGATTGAATTATTCCTTCATTCATCGCTTTTAATAAGGTATCTTTAGATGCCGGTGCCACAATGAGTCTAACATTTTTGTGAATTTTTTTATCTTTTAATATACTTGCGGCTATTCTTAAATCTTCAATTCTTCCATTAGTGCAGGTACCTAATAGTCCCTGTTGTATAGGAATACCTTCAACTTCAGTAATAGGGCTAACATTATCAACGGTATGAGGTTTAGCTATTTGAGGTTCTAAATTGCTAACATCAAATTTATATATTTTTTCATACTTTGCACCTTCGTCTGGTTCATAACTTTTAAATTGGCTATTCGTTCTTTCTTTTACCCAATTTTCAGCTTTTTTATCCAGTCTCATCAAACCAACTTTAGCACCCATTTCTACTGACATATTAGAAATAGTGAATCTTGCTTCCACAGACAAGCTATCTATAATCGGACCTTCAAACTCTACAGCTTTGTATGTGGCTCCGTTAGCGGACAAGTTTTTTATAATATACAAAGCGAGGTCCTTAGAAAAAACACCTGTTGGCAGAGAACCTTCTAAAATAATTTTTATACTTTCTGGTATCTTAAACCACAACTTGCCACTAGCCATAGCTATAGCTAAATCAGTTGATCCAACACCTGTTGAGAAACAATTTATAGCTCCATAAGTACATGTGTGAGAATCAGCGCCTATTACAATCTGTCCAGGTAAGGCATGTCCTTTCTCAGGAATTAATTGATGGCATATACCCTCACCAATATCATAAAAATTTGTATTATACTTGTTACTAAAATCTCTCATTAACTTATGTAAAGCAGACACTTTCTCACTTGGACTGGGAGCGTTATGGTCTATTACAAAGGCTACTTTTTCAGGATTAGAAATCTTGTTTGCTCCAACATTTTCAAAAGTTTTAATAGCTAATGGTGTGGTTCCGTCTTGCCCCATCATAAAGTCAACATCAACTATTACTATTTCTCCAGCTTCGACATCTCTTCCCAAATGATCGCTGAATATCTTTTCAGATATTGTTTTGCAAGTTGACATCCTTTATCTTTTCCTCCCTCATTTCATTGTATAGATAGATTAACTCTTTGTCAAATAAGCTTCTTTTGAGTTGAACAGAAAGGGATCTTACCATTTTTAAAATTTCTTCTGCTTCTTCTGGAGTTAAATCTATATCGTACTCTTTAAACTTTGCAACAATAGCGTTCCTCCCCGAATGTTTGCCAATAAGTATCTGTCTTTCCAATCCAACTTCCTCAGGTGAAAAAGATTCGTATGTTTTTGAGTCTTTCAAGACACCATCTGTATGAATACCCGACTCGTGAGCAAAAACATTAAGTCCGACGATTGTTTTTGATAAAGGAAGAACTCTTCCGGAGGCTTTGGCAACATATTCACAAACTTCTTTTAATAAGTTCGTTTTTATTCCCAAATCATTTTTGTAAATGTATTTAAGAGCCATCACCACTTCTTCTAAAGCAGCATTTCCTGCCCTTTCTCCTAATCCATTTACCGTAACACCTGCGTATTTAGCACCCGCTCTTATTCCTGCCAATGTATTTGCAGTAGCTAAACCAAAATCGTTGTGAGTATGCATTTCAATGTTTATACCAACTTCGTCTATTATTTGTCTAATATGTTCGTAAATCGAAAATGGTTCCATCATACCCACGGTGTCACAGTATCTTAACCTGTCTGCTCCAGCTTCTTTAGCCTCTTTAGCGAACTTTATAAGAAAATTCATATCGCTTCTAGAGGCGTCTTCGGCATTTACAGAAACGTATAAATTGTGCTTTTTGGCAAATTTAGTAGCATCGACCATGCTTTTTAATACCCAATCCCTATCTTTTTTTAATTTGTGTTTGATGTGAATATCTGAAGTAGAAATAGAAATTGCAACCGCATCTACTCCACAATCAATAGATTCTTCAATATCCTTAATAACGGCTCTGTTCCATCCCATAATTGAAACACCTAAGTCTAATTTACAGATCTTCTTTATTGCTTCTTTTTCGTCTCCACCCATCGTAGGAATCCCTGCTTCGATCTGATAGACACCTAATTCGGCTAACATCTTTGCAATTTGGACCTTTTCTTCATTGGCAAATACTACCCCGGCAGTTTGTTCGCCATCTCTTAAAGTGGTATCAACTATATATACGTTACTCACTTTCTGATGTACGTTCTTCTTTCCAATACTTTAAGAAGAATCGTACCCTCCCTCCTTTCAGTTTTGGAATCTTTCGTAACTAGAAGCTTACTTCAACGTCCCGAAATTTTTTTAATTATACATTAAATTTAAAAATATATCAAGTTCAGGGAAAAATTCTTATTATATCAAGTCCCTTATTCTCAGGCAGTTCAAACATTAAATTCATATTTTGTACCGCCTGACCACTAGCTCCCTTCATTAAATTATCAATAGCAGATAAGATTATTAAGGTGTTTGTACGTTCATCAATTTCAAAACCTATTTGGCAGAAATTGGATCCAGTTACACTTTTAGTAGAGGGATACTTTCCAGGTTTAAGAATTTTTATAAAATAATCATTTTTATAAAACTCTTGATAAAGATCATACACATCCTTCAATGTTATACCTGATTCCAAATTACAATAAATAGTACTTAAAATCCCTCTTGTCATTGGAACAAGATGTGGAGTGAAAACAACTTTCACATCTTGTTCCATTATCTTTGATAGTTCTTGTTCTATTTCTGGAATATGTCTATGTTGGGCAACGTTGTAAGGTTTGGTATTTTCGTTACATTCTGAATACAAGTTACTAAATTTAGGTTCATGTCCAGCGCCTGATACCCCTGATTTACTATCAATAATGATGTTTTTATCAACTACAACTCTATTTTTTAAAACAGGGGCTAATGCCAAAATCACACTAGTTGGATAACAACCTGGATTGCCCACAATTTGTGCATTTTTAATCTTTTTTCTATTTAACTCCGTTAATCCGTAGACTTTATTGAATTTATCGTATTCTATGTCACCGTTTGAACCATACCACTTTTTGAAGACATTAAAGTCATCAAAACGAAATGCAGGACCCAGATCTATCAATTTCTTGCCCGCATCAATCACCATTTTGCCTATTTCAAAGGTTAATTCGTGAGGTAAAGTTGAAAATATTATATCGCAAATAGCAACAACTTTGTTAAAATCATCCCCCTCTAATATCTCATCACAAAATCCTGATAGTCCTGGATAAACTTCTGAAATTAATTGGGATTCAAAGTGTTTTGAGGACAAATAACTTATCTTTGCATTAGCGTGTTTCGATAGTATTCTAATTAATTCTATACCGGTGTATCCCGTTGCTCCAAGTATACCTACCTTCATATTTCTTCCTCCCATCGTGCTGCCCCAATTGTTTTACGGCTTTTTAGAATATTTTTTACATCTAAAACTTCATATACGTCTTCATCTATAAACTGACAAAAATTTCTAAATTCTGCTATATTTAGCTCTTCTAAGGGAACATTTTTTGTTATAGCATATACAACTAATTTCCCAACTATATCGTGTGCTGTTCTAAAAGGGATTCCTTTTTTGACCAAATAATCTGCTAAATCTGTTGCATTGAGATAGCCATATTTTACTGCTTCTTCCATCTTATTTTCATTCACATGCATAGTTTTTAACATACCAATAAAAACCTTTAAACAGCTTTTCAATGTATCCACAGTATCAAACAGAGGTTCTTTATCTTCTTGCATATCTTTGTTATACCCAAGAGGTAAGCCTTTCATAGTCGTCAAAAGAGTGAACAAATTTCCATATACTCTACCCGTTTTACCCCTTATTAATTCAGCGGAATCTGGATTTTTCTTTTGTGGCATTATACTACTTCCAGTCGAATATTCATCGCTCAATTCAACAAAATTGAACTCTTGGGTAGACCAAAGGACTATCTCCTCAGAAAATCTACTCAAATGCATCATTATTAGAGAAGCTATGGACAAGAATTCGATGATGAAATCCCTGTCGCTCACTCCATCCATACTATTCATCGAAACCTCTTTAAAATCTAACAGTGAAGCCACATACATTCTATCTATATCGTATGATGTTCCTGCTAAAGCTCCTGAACCTAAAACCGAAACATTCACTCTTTTTAAAGCTTCTTTTAATCGTTCTATATCCCTTTTAAACATCTCTACGTAAGCTAATAAATGATGAGAAAATGTGATAGGTTGAGCTCTTTGCAAATGTGTGTAACCGGGCATAACTTTGTTTTTGTACTTTTTGGAAAGTTCTAATAAAACTGAATTTAATTGATCTAATAAATCCATAATTTTTAATATTTCGTCTCGTAAGTACAATCTTTCGTCGGTTGCTATTTGATCGTTCCTACTTCTAGCTGTGTGAATTTTTTTGCCTACGTCTCCGATCTTTTCAACCAACATTTGTTCTACCAAGGTGTGCACATCTTCTACGATGGGAATTTCTTGGAATGTTGTTTCTTTTATTTCTTTCAATGCCTTTTCAATTTGTTCAAACTCTTTTTCTGTAATTATTTTTGCTTTTTTCAATCCTTTTGCATGGGCTAAAGATGCCTCTATATCGTATGGAAATAATCTTATATCCACCTTGATCGATGAGTTTAGAATTTCCATATCTTCATCAATTTCTTCTTTAAACCGTCCACCCCACAATTTCATTGTTCCCCTCCAACAACCGTTTTGTTATATTTTTGATTTTCTTCAAAATGCTTCATCTGATAAGCTCTCATCTTCAAAGGTAGCCCAAACAAGTTTATAAAACCTTCTGCATCCTTTTGGTCATAAATCTTGTCTTCTCCAAATGTAGCTAACTCTTCGTTGTATAATGAATATGGTGAACTTAATCCTGCAGTTATGATGTTTCCCTTGTAAAGTTTCAATTTTACAATACCTGTAACTACCTTTTGTGTTTCATCTACAAAAGAATCTAAACTTTCTTTTAACTGTGAGAACCACAATCCATTGTAAACAAGGTCTGCATATTTTTGCGCAACCATTTCTTTGAATCTTAGTGTTTCCTTGTCGAGAACCAAACTTTCAAGTTCTTTGTGTGCCGTATAGAGTAATGTCCCTCCTGGAGTTTCATACACTCCTCTTGATTTCATTCCAACTAATCGATTTTCTACGATATCTGCAATCCCCACACCATTTATTGATGCAATTTCATTGGCTTTCTTTATCAACTCTACGGGAGAAAGTTCTTCTTCGTTTATCTTCACTGGAATCCCTTTTTCAAATTCTATGGTTACATATTCAGCAACATCGGGTGCTTTTTCAGGTGGAGTAACCATATCGAATAACTCAGGTTTTGGCTCATTCCAAGGATTCTCTAAATCTCCTCCTTCATGGCTTATATGCCAAATATTTTTATCAACACTGTATATTTTTTCTTTGGTTATAGATATAGGAATTCCCTTTTTTAGGGCATAGGCAATTTCTTCCTCCCTCGACTTAATTTCCCATATTCTCCAAGGAGCAATAATTTTAATAGAAGGATCTAACGCCTTAATAGATACTTCAAATCTTACCTGATCGTTACCTTTACCGGTGCAACCGTGAGCAATAACATTTGCACCTTCTTTGTGAGCAATCTCAACCAATTTTTTTGCCATTAGAGGTCTTGCAAAGGATGTTCCCAACAAGTATTTACCTTCGTATATTGCTCCAGCTTTTAAAGTTGGATAGATATAATCGGTTACAAACTCTTCTACAACATCTTCAATGTAAACCTTGCTTGCACCACTCAAAAAGGCTTTTTTCTCGATAGAATTAGTTTCTTCTCCTTGACCAACATCAATACATACTGCAATGATTTCACAATCATACTTTTCTTTTAGCCATGGTATGATTACAGATGTATCTAACCCTCCTGAATATGCCAATACTACCTTTTCCCCGGTTTTCATAAATGAATCACCTCTTTTTGATATTTGTAGATTGTTTTGTAGATTATGATAATAATCTACATATTCGTTCAAGGACTGTACATTATTTTTTTCTATTTTGCAATTCTTAATTGCTTCAATTGATTTTTGAGCAGTTTCTAAAGATGTGAATAACGGAATGGCGTTTTCTACGCACGCTCTTCTTAACTTAAATCCGAAGTTGGATATAATTTTCCCCTTTGTAGGAAAATTAATAACCATTGAAAAATAACCTTTCTTTACTAACTCTAATGATTTTTGATGATTTATCTCTTTTATTTTAATATCTATCAATTTAAAAGCTTCTGCTGTCCCGGTGGTTCCCCACAATTCGTATCCACAGCTTTGAAGATATTTAACAAAACTTTTACTCCCCTTTACTACTTTTTCTGAAAATGATAATAGCACTTTTCCTGTTGAAGGAACATTCAAATGAGCGCTTTTAAAAGCCTTATACATCGCATTATGATAGTTGAAATCAATGCCGAGGGTTTCCCCTGTGGATTTCATTTCTGCACCTAGCGCAACTTCAACACCTGGTAATTTCTCTAATGAAAATATTGGTGCTTTAACTACCGTATATGGAATCTTTGGATAAAAAGGTTCATAGTACCCAAGTTTTTTCAAGTTATTACCTAATGCAATTTCAACTGCGAGTTTTATCATAGGGATTCCTGTTACTTTACTGATTATTGGGACAGTCCTAGAGGCCCTTGGATTAACTTCAATAACGTAAACTTTTCCCTCTTTCACGATAAATTGAATGTTTATTAAACCTTTAATGTTCACCGCTTTTGATATTTTTTCAACGTATCTCACAATTTCTTTCTCTTCTAATTCAGACAAGCTTTTGGCAGGAAATACAGCAAAACTATCTCCTGAATGAATTCCCGCTTTTTCAATATGTTCTATTATTCCAGGAATTAATACGTCTTCTGCATCAGAGACAGCATCAACTTCAACTTCTATCCCTTCTATGTATTCATCTATTAGCACTGGTCTAACTGGTGATAAATCTAAAGCATGTGATAAATACTCAAATAATTCATCTAGGGAATTAACCTTTTCTATAGATTGTCCCCCTATTACATATGAAGGTCTAACTAAAAGAGGAAACCCTATACGTTTAGCAATTTCTCGAGCCTCATCAAATGAAGTAGCGTACCCGCCACGAGGTTGGTTGATCCCTAACTTTTTCAACAGTATCGAAAATCTCTTTCTATCTTCACACAGATCAATACCCTCATATGATGTCCCCAAGATTCTGATCCCTTGTCTTTCGAGTTCTTCGCTTAGGTTCAAAGCAGTTTGCCCCCCAAACATGATCATTGTTCCCAGTGGGCCTTCTTTTTCTATGATATTCAAAACATCTTCTTGAGTCAGAGGTTCGAAGTACAATCTATCACCTGTATCAAAATCTGTACTGACGGTTTCAGGATTATTGTTTATGATGATTGATTTGATACCTTTTTCTTTTAATGCCAATAGAGCTTTAACTGTACAATAATCAAACTCCACCCCTTGTCCAATTCTTATCGGTCCTCCACCTATAACTATGACTTTTTTTATGATGTTGTGTACCTCTATTTCGTCCTCTTCACCATAAGTTGAGTAGAGATATTGTGTTACTGAATCAAACTCCGCTGCACACGTGTCAACCATCTTGTATGATGGGATAATGCCGTAGGATTTTCTCAATTCTCTCACTTCATTTTCTTGTATACCTTTTAATTCAGATATTTCTTGATCTGAAAAGCCAAGAACCTTTGCTTTAAGTAAAAGGTCATAATTTAATTGGGAGGTACTAATAATATTTTCGAAATCGACGATGTTCTTTATTTTTTCTAAAAACCAGTTATCTATATAAGTTAATTTATGAATATCAAAAACCTTATAACCTCTTCTAAGTGCTTCGGCAATATGAAATAATCTTTTTTCGTTTGGGATGTGTAAATGTTCTACTAATTCTTCATTGCTCTCTTTTTGCACCTCTTTAATTCTCAAGCCTTTAATTTTCATATCAAGGGAGCGAACTGCCTTTAATAAAGAACTTTCAAAGGTACGTCCAAGTGCCATCGTTTCCCCGGTGGATTTCATTTGCGTACCTATTTTTTTATCAACTTGATAAAACTTATCAAAAGGCCATCGTGGAATCTTTGTTACAACATAATCTAAAGATGGTTCAAAAAAGGCTGTTGTTTTTCCAGTAACCGGATTTTTTATCTCATCCAATGAAAATCCTAATGCTATTTTGGTAGCTATTTTTGCTATAGGATACCCCGTTGCTTTGGATGCCAAGGCGCTGGATCTACTCAAACGAGGATTCACTTCAATAACTCGATATTCTTTGTTAGAAGGATTAAGAGCAAACTGAATATTGCAGGCACCTTCAATCTTTAAAGCTTTTACTATCTTAAGGGATGAATCCCTTAACATTTGATGTTCTTGATCTGTCAACGTTTGAGAAGGGGCAACAACTATACTATCTCCAGTGTGAATTCCAACAGGATCAAAATTTTCCATATTACATACGGTGATGCAATTATCAAAAGAATCTCTAACTAACTCGTATTCGATCTCTTTCCAACCCAATAACGATCTTTCTATTAAGACTTCTTTCATCATACTCTTTTTCAGTCCATTCTCCACAAATTCTATTAACTCTTCTTCGCTGTAAGCAAAGCCACCGCCTGTTCCTCCTAAAGTGTATGCTGGGCGTATTATCAAAGGATACCCAACTTGGCTAGCAAAATTTAGGGCTTCGGATACTGTTGACACAGTGAGGCTTTCAGCGATAGGTTCTTCAATTTCTTGCATTTTTCTTTTAAATAATTCTCTACTTTCTGCTATTTTTATGGATTCAACTGACGTTCCCAATTCTTGAATATCGTACTTATCGATAATTCCACTATCTTTTAGTTGGATAATTAGATTTAAGCCTGTTTGTCCTCCCAATGTTCCTAAAATCCCATCGGGTTTTTCTTTCTCTATAATGGAAATTAAAGTATCCATTTCAAGGTTTTCCATATAAACTACATCTGCTATTTCTGTATCAGTCATAATAGTTGCAGGATTGTTGTTTACCAATATTACTTTACATCCTTCTTCTTTTAAAGATTTACAAGCTTGGGTTCCTGAATAATCGAATTCTGCAGCTTGACCTATTATTATTGGTCCAGAACCTATAACTAAAACACTTCTTATTTCGCTTTTTTTTGGCATTGTTGACCTCCCCGAAAGTATTTTTTACTGTCTACAGATTAAACCTCTTATTTTTTTAAAGATAAAAGCTGTATCGTGAACCCCAGGACCACATTCTGGATGAAACTGAACGGTAAAAATGGGATACTTCTTGTGCATAATTCCCTCGATACTTTGATCATTCAAATTGATGTAGGTGATTATTAGATCTTTGTTTTTCACTGACTCTTTTTCAACCATATAACCGTGGTTTTGAGAAGTGATATAACATTTATTATTCAATAAATTCTTCACAGGATGGTTGGTACCTCTATGACCAAATTTCATTTTTACAGTATTAAAACCCAACGCCAAAGATATTATTTGATGACCCAAACAAATCCCAAAAAGTGGTTTCTCACCTATAAACTCTTTAGCTAAAAGTATTGCTTCTTTTGCCTTTTTTGGATCACCTGGACCGTTGGAGAATAATACTAAATCGGGTTGAACCTTATCTACATCATTTTTAGTACTGTTATATGGAAAAACGTAAATATCGTATCCTTCAGATTTGAGCTGTTTTACAATATTTTTCTTAACTCCCAAGTCTATTAATGCTATCTTCGGACCGTCTCCTTGAATTCTATAGGTTTCCTTTGTAGAAACACTATCAAGTAAGTTCTCCGTGGAAGTTGAAACTTCCAAAGAATAGTCTTGGGTGGCTATTACACCATACATACTTCCTTCTGTCCTTAACTTTTTCGTAAGGGCCCTTGTATCCACTTTATTTAAAACTGGAACATCATATTGGTCTAAATAATCTAAAAGTGAATACTGAGATGTGTGATGAGAGGGAAATTGACAGTAATCTTTAACTATCAAACCTTTGATGGGGGGTCTTTTTGACTGTAAATTCTCTAAATTTACACCATAATTTCCTATCAATGGATAGGTCATTACCAGTATTTCTCCTGCATAAGACGGATCCGTTATTGATTCCTCGTATCCAGTCATAGACGTGTTAAAGACAACTTCGCCTTGTCCAAAATCTTTTTTACTTATAATTTCTCCTTCAAAAATGGTAGAATCGTTTAACTTTATAAATCCTTTCATCTTAATACCCCATTTCTAAAAAAACTTCTTCGAGAATATTCATACCCTTGGCTATCTCTTCTTTTGTGATTATAAGAGGAGGGACGAATCTTAAAACATTGTGATTTAAAAGATTTATCAAAAGTCCTTTTTCCATAGCTTTTTTTACTATATCACTGCCATCTTCTATGTCTAACTTGACTCCGATCATCAAACCTTTTCCCTTAACTTTGTCAATTATTGAATGTTTTTCCTTCATTGCTAATAATTGATTTTTGAAAAATTCACCATTTTCTTTCACCATATTCAGAAAAGATTCTTGTGCAACGTTTTTCATCACAGCCATGCCAACTGCACAGGCTAACGGGTTCCCACCAAATGTTGATCCATGATCCCCTGGTGTAAATACGTCAGCTTTTTCATTCACAACAAGCACACCGATAGGGAAACCACCACCTAAGGCTTTTGCAAGGGTCATCACATCGGGTACCACTCCAGAATGTTCATAGGCAAAAAGTTTTCCAGTTCTTCCTATCCCTGTTTGGACTTCGTCAAAAATCAAAAGAAGGTCGTTCTCATCACAAAGTTTTCTAACTTGTTGAAGATATTCATCTTTTGCTTCGTTTATTCCCCCTTCACCTTGGATAACCTCCAACATTACAGCACATGTATTTTCATCAATTGCGGACTTTAAAGAATTTATATCGTTGTACTCTACGCTTTCAAATCCTTCCAATAGAGGTTCGAAGTTCTTGTGATATTTTGGCTGGGCTGTTGCCGTCAATGCACCGTAGGTTCTTCCATGAAATGAGTTCTTTGCCGTGATAATTTTGTATCTTCGCCCATTGTACTTAGTTCTCCCATATTTTCTTGCCAACTTAATTGCAGCTTCATTCGCCTCTGCTCCACTGTTGCAAAAAAAGACACTTTTTCCAAAGGATTTTTCGCAGATCATTTTGGCTAATTCTATTTGATTGCTATTCCAATATAGGTTAGAAATATGGATTAATTTGTCAACTTGTGATTTTACCGATTCAACAATTGCAGAGTGAGAATGCCCCAAAGCATTAACAGCGATCCCAGCTACGAAATCTAAGTACTCATTACCGTTTTCATCCCAAACCTTTATCCCTTTCCCTTGAACTAAAGTTATAGGGAATCTTGAATAAGTATTCATTACATACTTTTTATCTTCAGAGATTGTCATTATCATATACCTCCTTCGCTATCATAGTTCCCACACCTTTGTCTGTGTATATCTCTAAAAGCAAAGCATGAGGAATTCGTCCATCAATTATATGTGCCCTTTTCACTCCGTCTTCTAGGGCTTGGATGCAACATTTTAACTTGGGAATCATTCCACCAGTGATAAACTCAGAATTCAGTAAACCTTTTGCTTCATTATATGACAGTCTAGAAATCACACTTTCTTCATCTTCTTTGTTTTTCAAGATGCCTTCTACATCTGTCAATAAAACAAATTTATCTGCATTCAAAGAAGAAGCAATCTTACCTGCAGCCATATCGGCATTGACGTTATAAGTTTTTCCATCTTTCCCAATCGCACAAGGAGCAATCACAGGGATATAATCTTTTTCAATTAAATTCAAAATTACTTCCTTATTCACATTTATTAACTTACCAACATAACCCAAATCCCCTTGGGACAAATCTTTGTCTGCCAACAATAAATTTGCATCTTTCCCACTCAATCCAACAGCCTTTCCCCCTATTTTATTTATCAACGATGTAATCTCTTTATTTACCTTACCAACCAACACCATCTCTACTATTTCCATAACTTTTTCATCAGTTACCCTTAATCCATTTACAAATTTTGTTTCTATATTCAAACTCGTAAGCATTTTATTGATATCTGGCCCTCCACCATGAACGACAACAGGATTTAGCCCAACATATTTCATAAGTACGATATCTTTTGCGACCATCGATTTAATTTGTGAATCTTTCATGGCGTTCCCCCCAAATTTAATAACGGCTATACTTCCCGCAAATTTTTTTATGTAAGGTAACGCTTCGACCAAAACTTCCGCTTTAGATATCTCATCTGAAAACTTTTCAGCTTTTATCATGTTCTGTACCCTCCATTTATTTCTACATATTTAGAAGTAAGGTCACATCCCCAAGATTTGGCATTCTCTTCACCATCTTTTAAATCCACAATAATTTTTAATTCTTTTTCACTTAAAATTTCTTTTGCATTAATTTCATTAAACTCTATAAAATGGCCATCTTGGCAAGGTTGAATCTTTCCTAAACAACTTTGAAACCAGACATCCACCTTATCGGGATCAAAGTTTCCTCCTGAATAACCTGCAGCTGCTAACACCCTACCCCAATTAGCATCCTCTCCATGAATTGCTGTTTTGACTAGATTAGACTTAGCTATAGACCTTGAGATCAATTTAGCATCTTCTTTCGTCTTCGCGTTTTTTACTTGTACTTCAAAAAATTTAGTTGCACCTTCCCCATCTATCACAATTTTTTTTGCCAAACTTTCAACTACTTCATAAAGTGCTTTTTGAAATAATTTGTATTCATGAGAATCTTCTATAATTTCTTGATTATTTGCTTGCTTATTGGCCAAAATAAGAACCGTGTCGTTGGTACTTGTATCACCATCAACCGTTATCAAGTTGAAAGAATCATCTACGGTTTGCTTTAAGGCCTTATTCAAAGCAGATTTAGAAATGTTTGCATCTGTCAAAATGAAAGACAACATGGTAGCCATATTGGGATGAATCATGCCTGAACCTTTGGCAACCCCAGTAAGAGTGATCTTTTTGCCTCCAATCACAACTTGAGTGGAATAAATTTTTGGAAAGGTATCTGTTGTCATTATCGCTTGTGCAAAACTTACAAGATCGTTATTTTCAAAATTATGATTTTTTGCCAACGATTCTATGCCGTTTAAAATTTTTTCAATCGGCAATGGAACACCTATAACACCTGTTGAACATACAAATACATCTTCTGACTTTAAATTTAAGATCTGAGCTGTTTTCTCTGCCATACTTACTGCATCTGAATACCCTTTTGTACCGGTGCAAGCGTTTGCGTTACCACTATTCACAATAACCGCTTGTATTTCATTATTCTTAATGTTCTTCATACTCAAAAGAACTGGAGCCGCTTTAACTTTGTTCGTTGTAAAAACAGCCGAGGCATTAGCCTTTTTTTCTGAATATATCAGTCCTAAATCTTTTTTAAACTTCTTGATTCCACAATGAATTCCCCAGACTTTGAAACCCAAAGGTAAAACAATATCTTCTTGAATTATTTCAGTACTTTCCATATATTAACCTCCCTCTAATTTTTGACTTAACGCCTTTAGAAACTCTAAAAAAAAAGCGGCTACATCTTTAAAGATGTAGCCGCATGGATTAAAACTCAATTAGGAGAATAAGCCTCTCCAACTCATAAGCACCCATTACCGGTGCTTATGATCCACCGGCTACATGGGCGCCTCCTATCGTTATTTAAATTTATTTGATTATAAGAAATGAAATTTTTTTCACAATTAGTCATAAATTTAAAAAACTCCTTACGCTAAATTTTAGGGATTATACCATAAAAAAAATGAGTTGTCAAATTTAAATCAAATATTTTTCTTCGCCAGGTTGTATTTCGCCATTCAAGAGCTTTTTCTTTATTTCTTCTAACTTTGTTTTAATTTGAACTCCTTCGTATCCTTTCTTTAGTAAATCTTCTCCCGTAATGGAGAGTTTTAATTTCTCGATTTTTCTTAAATATTCATAGTATTTTCCTAATAATTCTTCTGGAAGCTTTACAGCTAAAAAAATTAATTGTTCATTTTGAAAACCGTTGGTTTTTTCATAATAATAAGACAATTTTGATATTTTTTCTTTGTTTTTTAACTCATTAGAAATTTCATTATATACGTTTTTTACTTGCATGAGATTTTTAATAAAATCTTTGGGTAACCCATATCTTGCTGTAATTTTTTTGAGAGATTCTTCTGGAGTGTATTGCAACAGAACGTATAAAACTAAGTGGAATAGTCTGACTTTATTCAGATAATTCGATAAGTTGTTTTTGAAGTAATTTTTAACATCAAAAAGTTTTTCTAAATCTTTTTCCATTGTTGGTGAGTAGTAAGTTCTTTCAAACAAGTGAAAAATTATTTTCATTTTACCCATTCTTTTTATTGCTTTCATAGGTTCAGGTTCTTCTAGTATTTTCTCTAATTCCTCTCTTATCCTCATTCCAGTTACTTTTTCCAAATATCCATTTGCTACGGCTTCTTCCAATTTTGATAAGGTATTAGGCTCAATTTCAAATCCAAATCTTTGTTCAAACCTTATAGCTCTAAGTATTCTTGTAGGATCTTCAATAAAAGAGAGGGGATAAAGTATCCTAATTCTGCCTTCTTCAAGATCTTTTCTACAATTAAAAAAATCCAAGAGCATTCCAAAAGAACCTGAATTAAGCTTTATGGCCATAGCGTTTATCGAAAAATCCCTTCTGTATAAATCTTTTTTAATAGTTGATAACTCTACTTTAGGTAGTTCTCCTGCTTCTTCATAATATTCTGTTCTTGCAGTTGCAATATCAATCCTTATTATCTTATTTTCCCCATTTCTATAAAAAATTGAGCAGGTGTGAAATTTAGGGTGTTCAACATACTTTGCCCTCAATTGTTTGGCAACATATTTCCCAAACAACAAGCCATCCCCTTCCACTACCACATCTATATCGTAAGGTATGGACTTTTTTGCACCGTTTAATTTAGATCTAATCGCCAGCAAAAGATCTCTGACAAATCCCCCTACTACATATACGTTTATCCCTAACTCATTCCCATACAAACCGATAAGTTTTAAAAGATTAAGAATAGATGGGGGTAGGGTTTTTTCCATATCTTCTTTTAAATTTAACGATTTATACTTTTCTTCTAAAATTGGGCTAAGTGAAAAATTAAAAACTCCGTTAGTCGCCCTTAAAAGGTCTGTTCTAGTTATTATGCCTACAAGTATACCATCTTTTAAAACGGGAATTCTACCGATGTCTGCCTCTGCCATGATCCTTCTTACTTGAGTCAGCGAAGTTTCTACATCAACAACTTTTAAGTTAGTACTCATTATAGCTTTAACAGGTGCTTTTTTTAAACCATGTTTCATTGCCTTTTCTATATCTTTTTTAGTTACAATACCCACTAATTTATTGTCAGAAATTACAGGGAGCCCAGAATGCCCTGTTTGAAACATCAATTCATGAGCCCTTTCTACTGTTTCAAATGATAATATGGTTCTTACGGGAGATGACATAATATGCTTTGCTTTTAAAACTGGGACAAAAGAGGATCTTAACTCTTTTTTAATTTTATCAATAACCTCTTGTATTCTAAGACCTTTTGTTTTGGCTGAACCAGCTTTTTTATGGCCTCCTCCACCAAATAAAGATAGGATTTTATTTAAATCTATTACTTCGACCCTTGATCTTGCAACTATATATATGCTTTTCCCCATTTTCACAACAACAAATAAAACATCTGGAGTCAGCGCTTCAAACAATTTATGGGTTATAACGTTTAACCCACCTATAAATTTGTCTATTCCAGAATAAGTAATATGTATTGTTACTTCTTCTAAAGTAAGTTCTTGTACATTGTTATAGAGTTTGTCAAAAAGCTCTTTTTGTTCTTTTGTCATTTCTAATGAGACAAATTCTTCTACTTCTTCTATCCTTGCACCGCCTTTTAATAGTTCTGCAGAGATTTGATGCTCTAATGGGGTCGTTGTGGAATAAACAAAATTTCCAGTATCTTCGTGGATTGCTATTAAAAAAAGCGTTTCATAGGTATCGGGAAGAACTACATGGTTTTCTAATAATTTTTGAACAACTAATGTAGTAGCACTTCCTACTTCTTTAGAATAATTATTACCTTTGATATTTTGCTCTTTTAACTCAGGATGATGATCATATATGTCAACTTCTATTCCTTGTTCAATTAGAGATTTTATAAATGCAGGTATTCTATCGATATCTGCAGTATCAACAATCACAACTTTTTCGAATTTGTGATTTTTTATCTCTTCTTGATAATCTTTTTTAAAATTATTTTCTTTTTCGTATTGAATATCGTATATATTCAAAAATTCCTTCAGATTTTGCTGAGGTTCTCCTTCAAGAACAATAACAGAATCATCATATATTAATGATGCAGCAACACATGCAGCAAAACCATCAAAATCAGCATTTTTATGGGTAGTTATTATAATTTTAGGAACCAAGATGAATTCTCCCTTGGATTAAATTCATTATATAAAAAATGTTGAACGTGCTTATTTTAATTCAATCTAATTTATTGATAAATTCTTTTTCTATAAATTCGAAACCTCTTTCCCAAAAATCTCTTTTTGAAATATCTATTCCGATTTTTTTCAATAATTCTTTCGGTGAATCTTTTGCACCACTTCTAAGCAATTCTTTGTATTTCGGTACAAAAGATTTTCCTTCAACTTTGTATTGTTGATACAATGCTAGAACTAATAAATTAGCAAAATTGTATGCGTATACGTAAAAAGGTGTTCTATAAATATGAGGTATGCTTGCCCATTCATAGTAATACTCTTGTGGTATCATTACTGAATCACCAAACATAATTTCTAATTCGTTTTTATAAAGTTCTGCAAGTTCTTTCCAATTTGCGCTACCATTTTGTTCTATCAAATTGTGAGAGGATATTTCGAATCTTGCAATCATATTTTGCCTGAACATTGTCGAGAACATTCCTTCAACATTCGAGGCAAGATAAGCCGTTCTTTCTTCTTCCGCCAAGGTGGGTAATATCTTATCCATGACCAGCATCTCGCCAAACACTGAGGCAACTTCAGCCATAGTTAAAGGTGGGTGATAATTCCAAATATTTTGTTCAGATGCCAAAGTTCCATGTACCCCATGTCCCAGCTCATGTGCTAAAGTGCTTACATCGGAAAGAGTTCCAGTAAAATTTAACAAAATAAACGGTTTTCTATTAGGAATTGCGTAAGAAGCGTAAGCTCCGCCTCTTTTACCTTTTCTTATTTCCGAATCTATTCTTCTTTCTTTAAAGAAGGACTCAACTATTTCTCCAATCTCTTCATCAAACTCGTAATATGAATCTAAGACAATCTTCTGTGCCTCTTCAAAAGTATATTCTTTTTCCACCTTTGCCAAAGGTGCATAGATATCTGCAAGCGTTTGCTCTATCCCCAATTTTTTGCCTTTCCATTTGTAATATCGGTGAACCATAGGTGTTTTGTCAGTTGTAACCTTTATAACGGTCTCCACAATTTCATCTTCAACTTCGTTATTCAAGTTTCTCATAGAAATTGGTTTTTTGAAGTTCCTCAAACTAGCCTCTGTGTCGTAATTCTTTACGATAGAATTGTATGTTTTTTCGAAGATGAGGCTATCTTCGTCATACTTTTTAAAAAATTCTTTCATAGCTTGACGTCTTAATTTTACATCGGGTTTTCTTCTTAAAGCTCTTACTTGTGGATCTGTTAATTCTTTAACTTCACCATCGATCTCTAACTTGAAGGTATAAGAACTTGTTAATCGGCCATACAGTTCTTCAAAGCCTCCACGTGATGAATTGTACATTGCAGCTAGTACTTTTTCAGCATCTTCACTTAAAATATGGCTTTTTGATTCAACAAGACGTTCAAGCACATGAGTGTAATCTTTCAATTCCTGGTCATTCATTAATTGGTTTAGCTTTCCATCACTTTGCTTCAATAACCTCGGCTTCCAAAAAGATGATTCCATTTCTATTTTCGAATCGTAATCTTTAGCCATCTCATAGAGTTTTTGAGCAGTTTCATCTTGGGTGTTGGAATCATAAAGCAAGTGACAATACTGGTAAGTAAAATTATGCGTTTTTAAAACATTCTCAAACTCTTGGAAAAAGTTTTTCAATTCATTTGGAGTCAAAGAAGGGTCCGATAGTTTGTCATAGTACTGTTGCCGTAACTTTTTGATTTGCCTTAAGCTTTCTTCAAAATCTTCTTTAATCTTTTTATCTTCTGGTGAAGAATAAAAAAATGTTAAATCCCAAGTAGACAAAACCGTTCATCTCCTTTCTATATATAATGGTTCTGTATAATCTTTCTAGCTTGATCCTCGTCTTTTTCCATAGCAGCTATTAATTCTCTTTCGTTTTCAAATTTTACTTCATCCCGTAAAAAATCAATTACCTCTAAAACGATATAATCGCCATATAGATCACCAAAAAAATCTAAAAAATAAACTTCAACTTTTGGTGTTTTTCTATATTCGTTAAAAGTTGGTCTTAGACCGATATTCATTAGGCCCCACAAAAAACCTGATCGTCCCTTTACATATCCTTTCACAATGTAAACACCAAATTTTGGCAACAGGATTTTCTCTTTTTCCCAAACGTTAATATTTGCGGTTGGAAATCCAAGCTTAAACCCAACATGCCTGTCTTCATAAACTGTACCTTCAAGTGTCCAGGGTCTTCCAAGCATTTCATTTGCTCTCTTAATATCACCTAATTTTAACTCTCTTTTTATTGCTGAAGAACTAACTCTTTTTCCACTAGTTT
Source organism: Petrotoga olearia DSM 13574 (assembly GCF_002895525.1). Lineage (GTDB taxonomy): Bacteria > Thermotogota > Thermotogae > Petrotogales > Petrotogaceae > Petrotoga > Petrotoga olearia. The sequence continues at coordinate 50,342 of NZ_AZRL01000021.1, read as the reverse complement.
TTAAATCTTTCAATACTTTGACCACTAACCCTTTGCTTTGACTAACTGCTTGTAAATATTCCACATTCCCTAAAGCATTTTTCCCAAACGTGAAATCTTCACCACAAACAATTGCTTTTACATCCTTTTTTATCAATTCCTCAAGATATTGTTCATGAGGTAATCCCCATACTTCTTCAAGATCTTTTACCTCAACCTTAAATCCCATATCTTCACAAATTTGTTTTCTTCTCCAACTAGGTAGAATAAGCCCTTCAAAACCACCTATATACTTTTCAGGAGGATATCTAAACATCAAAACCAAGGGGTCAAACCTTAACTGATTTGCAAGTTGAAGAGTATTTTTTAGTATATACTGATGGCCTTTATGTACACCATCAAATATTCCGATTGTGAGCGCGTACAATTTCATGTCACCTCGTAAAGAATTTTATATATTTTTACTATTCTATCGTTTCTTTCCTCTTCTTTAAGAAGAGTTTTTAAAAACGTCGATTTTTTCTCAGCTCTGCCTATTCCCAAAAAAGATTGTTTTTCGTCGTATATTTTAACGTAATCATTTTTGTTGAAATTAGAAAATTCAATAATATTATCTTTATAAATTTGCTGACCTTTAATGGCTTGTTGACCGTTATTAATCTTAACGTAAGGTAGATCTAAAGCCTCATCCATTTTTAAGATTTTTCCCAATGATGCCTCTTCTAACAGAATACTATCTTTTAATTCGAACTTACCACTTTTAATTCTGCAAAGTTCCTTGGTAACAGCTCCACATCCTAAAGCATATCCTATATCCATAATTAAAGATCTTATATAAGTTCCAGAACTGACTTCTACATAAAAACTAAATTCTCGACCTTCTTGTGAGAAATTTGCAATCTGATATATATTTACTTTTTTTGGAGGGAGATTGATTATTTTACCTTCACGCGCATATTCATAAAGTTTTTTACCATTATATTTTTTAGCCGAATACGCCGGCGGGACCTGTAAATATTCCCCCACAAAAGAAAAACATGTGTTTTTCAAATTAGAGATTTGTTGCTGACTAACTTCGTTCCTTTCTTGTATTTTTCCTTCTATATCAAAAGTATCTGTGATGATCCCCAATTCCGCTTTTACATAATACGTCTTTTTTTCGTTTTGAAAAAATTCTAATAACCTAGTGGCTTTATTTATTCCTACTACTAGCACCCCAGTAGCAAAGGGATCAAGAGTACCAGCATGGCCAACCTTCTTAATCCCAAACTTTTTTCTGATTATTGAGACTACGTCATGAGAAGTAATCCCCTTTGGTTTGTTGATTACTAAAAAACCACTCTTCATTTACCTCCCTCGTTTTTCTCTATGTTCTCTATTAATTTATTTATTCTTATACTTGCTTCAATGCCTTTGTCTTTATGGAACCTTATCTCAGGAGCTTTGAACATTTTAATATTTTTAGCTATAAGAGTTCTGAACATTCCCTTTGCATTGTTTAGAATATTGATAATAGTATCAAGATCTTCATCAAGTGATGAAACATATACATCTAAATAGGATTTATCTTTTGATAGACGTACCATATTTATATCAATAAATTTGTCTTTTAATCTAGGATCCTTCAATTGAGAAAAACCCTGGGTAATTAATTTTTTCATTTCTGACTCAAGCATTTCTCTTCTATACTGAGCCATCAGATGTCACCTCCAAATCATCGAACACTTCTTTCATATTAGTAAACTCAGGAGACTTTTTAATTATATCCTTAAATTCTTCAAAATAACTGGAATATTTATTATAATTTAATCCCAAGGAACTCCAAACCTTTAGATCAACTTCGGGAAAACCAAAGCATCCTGAATAACCGTAAAAATACAAATTAGTAGTTATATTCCCAACATTTACAATATATAATAATTTTCTTGCTTCTTCGTTACTAGACTCTAAAGGATTATCATGGTAGGCAGCGGTTTCTATTACTAAGTCTGACATATTCCAGTTTTCAAAAAGCTTCCTCCCGATTTGTTGATGTGAATAAGTTGATAACAAATTTTCCGCCTGAAAAAAAGAAATTTTTTCGTGTTGAGCAACTTTGATAACCATCTCAAACACATCTGGCATGATATGTGCCATCACTACCTTACTAAGATCATGTAAAACACCACACATAAAAGCTTCTTCTTTATCTGGGAAATTAAGATATCTTGCCAAAAGTTCTGAAGCTACGCCGGTTGAGATCAAGTGGACCCAAAAATGCTGAGTATTGAAAAAAGGTATATCTTCAGAAAAATAATTCTCGACGGTAAAAATACTTAAAGCTAAATTTCTGACCGTTTTGAAACCAAGTAGATTTATTGCTTGTGTAAGTTTTGTTACTCTCCTTGGTAGTGCATAATAGGCAGAATTAGCTAGTCTCAAAATCTTGGCAGTTAAAGCCGGGGATTGAACGATCATATTATGCAAATCATCTATATCTGCCTCGGGATCGTTGGCTATTTCTATAATTCTTTGTACAATAAAATCAGGCGTAGGTAATTCTTTAATTTTTTTGGTAAGCTCTTTTATATCGTTTTCATTCATTTTTACCGTTTCCTTTCAACAAGTCTCAAATCATTTTTTATTTGTTACTCACAACATATCTTTAAGAAGTAAAACAGAAATAGAAAAATAAAAAAACATACTTAATATATCCATCAAAGTTGAAATAAAAGGTCCAGAGATCAATGCAGGATCTAAATGTATTTTTTTTGCAAAAAAAGGTAAGATAACTCCTAAAAGGTTTGAAATAATTACCACTATAATTATAGATAAAGATAAACTCAACATAATTAAAGGTTCTCGAGTATTAACAATTGATCTTAAAAACATGATTATTCCTAAAATTATACCTAAAATCACACTTGAAAACAACTCTCTAGCTAAAACTTTCTTTAAATCGTCATCATCAATATCCCCAACTGCCATTGATCTAATTACTATAGCGGACATTTGACTTCCGGTATTTCCTCCTATTGCATTAATAGTCGGCATAAATGCAGCTAACACCGTAATTTTCTGTAACACATCTGAAAAACCTTCAATTACAAAAACGGCAATGCTCTCAAAAAGTAGTAATGCACCAAGCCAGATTACCCTGCTTTTTATGAGCTCCCAGATAGAAGTATGAAAATAAGAAGTTTCCGTTACACCTACAGCGGCCATTTTTTGGATGTCTTCTGTGGCTGATTCTTCAAGAACATCAACAATATCATCAATGGTTATTATTCCTACCAGTCTTTTTTCACTATCTGTAACCGGAATAGCTAAAAGATCATAATCTTGCATGATTCTTGCAACTACTTCCTCATCGTCGTAAACTGTTGAAAAGGTTGGATTTTCATTCATAATATTTTTTACAAACTCATCTTCTTCAGAAAAAATTAAATCTTTTAATTCTACTGTGCCCTTCAATTTTCTAGTGTTATCTATTACAAACAAAGTGTAGATAGTTTCTTTTTTATTTCCTTCATTCTTAATATGTTGAAGCGCCTCTTTTACAGTCATATTTTCTTTAAGATCCAAAAAATTTGGGTTCATTATTCTTCCTGCGGAATATTCTGGATAATTCAGAAGAATAAGTGTATTTTGTCTCTCTTCATTAGAAAGATGAGCAAGTAAACGTTTTACTACGTTAGCAGGAAGCTCTTCTAAAAGATCAGCTCTATCATCAGGTTCCATATTCTCTATTATTTCTTTTAACTTATCTTCTTTAAAAAGAGAGAGTAATTCCATTTGATCATCTTTTTCTAACTGAGAAAATACTTCTGCAGCGGTATCTTTAGGTAAAAATCTGAAAACAACAATTTTTTCGTCGTGGGGTAATTCTTCGATCATCTCTACTATTCTTGCGGGTTCTTGTTCTTTTAACAACTCTTTTAGAAGTTTAAACTCCTTTTCGTTTATCAATTTTTTTATATCGACTTTTACTTCAACCTTCACTTTTACTCCTCCTTTCAATCATTATGGCGGCAGATCAGAAAATTCAATGAAACTACCGGTACTATCCATACTTACCACTCCTTTCTTGCTGAAAATTTTAAGCCTTTTCTGGTTCTTTGACCAAAAAAATACTGCGTCAAATTTGTCGCCTTTTACATTCTTTAACATTTGTATGATTCCTTTAAAAGAATCTTTATTGGATTTTTAATGTTTCTGCAAGAATCTACCCCAATTCTTGTGTTGGTTTATTGTACTCTTTTGTCTACTTTTCTCTCGCTCTTATTGATTATCTTTTTCTTCATTCATGAAAAGATCTAAAGGATCTTCATAATAATCTTGTATTACCGAAAAAATTTCACCAAGCTGAGCAAAGTATTCATCAACGTCTTTTTCATCATAGATTCCTTTTAAAAATTCTTCTAACTTGTCTAAATCCACTTCAGAATTTTCTTCGATGTACTTTTCAGCACTTTTAATTATTTCTTCCATCAAAACCATCTCCTCCTATAATATGTTTGGTCATTGCTTACTGAGCTTGTTTCTTGACTTAGCAGTCACCTTGCTAACCGATTATTGCATCAACTTTGATTAGGTCTTCAAAAAGGTTATTTTTCAAAGAGGCTGTGAATAATATGGTTAAGCCTTTTCCAATATATATGGTGCTACATCTAGCGCTGATTTAACTGAGTTCTACTCTTTGGATGAAGAGTTTACAAATCCATCGGTGATTTAACTCAGTCAAAGCGTTGCAAACAAGCTGTTATACGAAATCTGCTATTATCACGCCAACCAATGGATGAATTTGTTCAACGCGAGTTGTACCTCCTGCCTGTTTCAAACATTCGGTTAGGTATTCTACTCGCGAAGGAAAATCGGTATCTCCACCATCATAGTATACCTCATTGAATTTTTCAATATGCTTATTAGGCTCCTCAAAAAACATAATATCGCCGATTACTATGCGACCAGGTCGATGCAACAAATTAGATAGAGTAAACAAACTTTCTTTCTTGAGTTGATCGGGTAAATGATGTAATGAATAGACAGCAAGAATTTTCGTAATACCATATAAAGCAAGCTCGAGCTCCACACAAGGCTCTTCAAATGCACCATAAGCAAAGATCACATTGTTTAAATTCTCCAGTTCAGCCCTTATCCTGGCTTGCTCTAAACTCTTCTTACTAATATCAATACCAATTACTTGCCGACAGATATGAGCAGCTGCAATAGCTTTATCACCGGTGCCTGTTCCAACATCGAGTAACACATCTTCGCCAGTGAGTTTCAATTGTTCAAAAGCTACCCGACCGGCTATTTGTGGGATAGTCTCACCAGAATCTGCAACTTGTTCACCTATGGTACTCTTTGTATCAGTCATATTGTCAAATAACCAGGCGAGACGTTTTTTGTCATATTTTGACATTTATCTATCTCCTTTTTAGAAGTGGTGGATTGCGCCTAATGGTCGGCGTGTATCCACAATTGGCCTTGTAACTTTTTTTGGATCAAAATCTTAGTTTGATAATCTTCTCATGATAAAGACCATATAATAATCACTATTTTTTTATGCCTAAATTATAACAAACTTTTATCAACTTTTTTTAAATTTTAATAAAATATAATAATACAAAAAAATTGGGTAATAATACCCAATCATTTAAAGATCAAATTGTTTAATTTTATAAGAAAAAACAAAATTATATCTGCATTCTCATTATTTCTTTATAAGCTTCAACGATTCTATTCGTAACTTCTGTGGTTAATTGTAAAGATAAAGAAGCCTTTTCTGCTGCAATCATAACCTGATGTATATCCGTTATATTACCTGCCGCATAATCTGCTGCAACTTTATCTGCATTCTTTTGGATCGAATTTACTTCCTCAATCGCATCTTTTAATAGTTTAGAAAAGTCTAAATTTTTATCTTCTTGTTTAGTTTTTTCTGGAACTAATTTATTGGGGTCAATCCCATTAATTCCATTTATGCCGTTGGTCATCAATATTTACCTCCTTATTTATCTACCTATTCCGAGGGCAGAATTGTACATGCTTTTCGCTGAATTTACAACCGCTGCATTCATCTCATAAGCTCTTTGAGCAGAGATCATATCAACCATTTCTCGTAATACGTTAACGTTAGGATAACTTACATATCCTTCAGCGTCTGCATCAGGATGGTTAGGATCATATACTAATCTAAAAGGGGATGGATCTTCTACTATAGAAGTGACTTTAACTCCCCCAAAATTTTTACTTCCATTTGTACTTTCATTAAGTGCTTCTTGAAAGATTACTGTTTTTCTTCTGTATGGCCCACCTTCTTCTGTCCTGGTTGTATCCGAATTAGCCAAATTTTGAGATATAACGTCTAACCTAAATCTCTCTGCTGTCATACCGCTCGCAGCAATATCTAAAACCTTAAATAACCCATCCATCATTTACCACCTCTAATAGCTGTTTCATATCTCTGTATTGAATAGGTCATCAACCTAGATAAAGTATTGTATTTTAAAGTATTTTGAGTCATCCTGATCAATTCCATATCGGGATCGACGTTGTTACCATCATCTCTGAGCGATTTGGAATCATCTATTTGAATATTTGGTTGAATTTTTTCTAAAGATAAGGTATTATTTATGTGTTGGTCTCTATTAACTTTAAGGGTCAATTTTGAATCTTCATTCAAGGCTTTTTGTAACTCATTTTCAAAATCAACGTACTTCCTTTTATAACCAGGGGTTTCATAATTTGCTATATTTTGAGAAATTACGTTTTGTCTTAAAGACAATGCATCCATAGTATTTGGAATTATTTCGAAATTAATATTATCAAACAATAATTTTCACCTGCCTTTATTATATCTATTCTATTTTTCTTTTCTAAAGCAACATTTTCCTAAATAATAACTTCTAAATAATTAATTTGGAGGAGAAGAGATGAAAAAAATTTTTTTAATTGGATTTTATGGATACGGGAACTATGGAGATGACTTATTACTAAAAAGTTTCTTACAAATATTAAATGAAATAAAATTTGATGGAATCTTATTCTTACCTCTTGAAAACGAGTTGGAATTCGATGAAGGATATATATTTCAAATAATCACTGTTTCAAGATTCAATTTTTACGAAATAAGGAAAACTATAAAAGACAGCGATGTTATAATCTTTGGAGGAGGAAACCTTTTTCAATCCGAAACCTCTTACAGAAGTTTCATGTACTATTACTATATAGCCCACCTCGGGGCAAAGTTCAATAAAACCATATTGCTCTTATCCCAAGGTTTTGGCTCTTTTAACGAAAAACGTAGCCTCCAAAAATTAAAGAAAATCCTTTCTTACCCAAAACTTTACGGCAATTTGAGAGATGAAACATCTTTTGTCTTTGCAACAAAATATAATAAAAATATCTCCCTAGGTGTAGATGTAGGACCATATCCTTTTTTAAATTATACTTACAAAAAAACAAACAAAATATCAGTTTGTTTAAAAGAAGAACATGATTTGCGATACTTAACAGAATTCTTATCAACCTTTGAAAATTATACACTTTCTACATTAGTAATAAATGCAACACAAGATGCATTAAAAAATTATGAATTAGTTGAAAGCATAAGAAAAGAAACTAAAATTACAGCTGAATTCCCTTTTAAAGATTCAAATAAGATAACCAAAGAAATTTCTGAGTCTAAAATAATCATATCTGATCGTTTACACAGTGCTCTGGCTGGAATCTTTTTTGATGGGCAAACAATAACTTTTAACAACCTAAAGAATCGAAGAGTACTAAAAAACATAAAAAGAGATTACAACTTTTTTTATAAAAACACAGCTGAAATACCCTTTATCTATTATGATGCTGTTTCTTCTAATTATGATTTCAAAGAAATTTCTGACATATACAAAGATAAATTACAAAAAACAGTGTTTGATATAAAAACACTTATTCAAAGTATCTTATAACTTGCAACCTCGAGGAATCCGTACAAAGTACCAAAACGATATTGTCTGTTGGCGATTCAACATCGATAGGATAATTGTAAGTATCAATTGTTTGATAAACCTTCTTATCCTCTATTACATAAAGTTTATTTTCTATATGAGATATAGCGTATAAATACTGTCCGTTAGGAGAAACTGAAATATCACTAATTGGTACTTCTTCTAAAATAACTTCGGTTTTCCCAGAGGAAAGATTGTAGTAATAAACACCACCCATCAAGGAATTGCCTACAATATTATTTTTGTACATCTCAATGTTCGTAGTGTACTTCCCAAATTGTGCAATTTTAGGTTGTGTTCTGAAATCATTCCTATACAAATTGCCATTGTAGTATGAAACCATATAAATAACCCCTTTGTATCCTACAATATCGATAGGATGTTCTATATTATTATAATTTACGATATAAGTATCATTATTAGGGATCAAAAAAAGAAGGTCTGTTAAAAATACGTTGTTTTGAAAATTATCAAATAAAGGAATAAAAACTTGCTCACCTATATTTCTTATCAACGGACTATGTACAGGGATATTCATCGATTTTTTTACAAAAAGATTGCTATCAACTATGTATAATTTATTAGGATTTGTACCTAATATGTATAATTCTCCATTTATCAATTTTATATTAACAGGTTTAGAATCTAAAACCAATTTTTGTTGGGCTTTGTTATTTTTAATTTTAAGTAATTGCCTATTGTAATTGTCAATAACATAAAAAAATTCGCCATCGTATGCTCCACCCATAGGTAAGACAGCCTGTGTAAACTCCGCCTTCTCTAAAGTAAAGATATCTATAAAATGGATAGTGCCTTGATAATCCGCAATTATTGCGTAATTTTTTCCTAAATCAATATGAAATGCCCTTTCTCCAATGTTGAAATTGTCAACTTCTAAAAAAATAGATTCGGAAAATAACAGAGCTGCAAAAAGAATAGAAAAAACAATTAACATATAAGATTTTTTTAAAATATAAATCTCTCCCCGTATAAGTTGTTTATAGGATTATTTTACCACATAGAGCTTTTTCAATCAACAGTTAATAATTTTAAATTTTCAATGAAACATGTACTTAAATACCTATAATCTCATTTAAACAGATTTAATTGCTAATAATCTTGTATAATCAGGGAATTCTCTTGTTGAACATCCACAAAAAAAATGATATAATAAAATTAATCTTTGCTTGGTTTTATACAATACATTATAGCAATAGGAGGATATAAATGAAGAAATTAACCATTCTATTAATTACTGTCATTATTTCATTAACAGCTTTAGGAATTGATGTTGAAACAGTGGGAGATGTTTACAAAACTCTTATTCAGACCTACAACGAAGGGGAAAATATTTCAAATGAAGAATTTTATTTGTTCTTTCAAGAACTTAACAATTTAGGATTGTATAGATTTTATAGAACTCAGATGATTGGAAGCGCAGAATATATTGATAGACCTACAAATGTGCAAACTTATCTATCTCAGATATACGACAATGTTCAGTCTCAATTCACAACAATTGAAGAAAAATTAGCTCTTGCCGGATTTTTAGTGTATGTTCAATCTGATCTTTCTGGCGAACAAATTACTCAAGAGATGATCAGATCACTACCTGCCTATTTCAAAACCGTTCAAGAATATACAAGATCTTTAGAAAACGATGCTCTAACTTACTTTGGTAATGTTATCATATATTCTTTGGGAATTGTTGATTCCGCTCCATTCACAAATATAGAAAGGTTCCCATCTAATGCACAAATTTTGGATAAAAGATTCTATATATATGAAGGAGAAACTAATCCTGAATTCGACGCAATAATATTAGAAAATAAACAAAGTTTAGAACAAGGCATTCAACAACTTGCTCAATCAGGCTTAACTGGAAGACCACTCCAAATTGCAATAGATCAACTCTCTTACAATTATGTCAATTCATTAATAAATGAAACCAGAGATCAATTACAACAAGTTACACAGATTTTTATTGAGGAGGGAAAAGCCGGTGTTAACATTGCTTTTATAAGAATTATCATCTATGCTGTCTTGATCCTAATTACATTCTTATTTTTAAGAAAGTATCTTTGGGTGACAGTTTTGAGTGTATTTGGAGTTGAATTTGTATACCTTTTAGTATTTTACAATCCGATAACAGATACAATATCTTCTTTTCTTTATGGAAGTTATATAGTAACCTTTGTGTTTTTGTTTTTAGCCGTTTTACTATTTAAAAGTTTTGGAAAAAAGATTAAGCTGACTGAAAAGGTCATAAACTTTTCAATCTTCTTTTTGGTGCTGATTACACTGTTCGTTCCATCATATTATTCTTATGATCTATTGATGGAAAAAAATAATCAATTCAATAACTCAGCCTTCGAAACCCAACTATTGAACGATGTTGTTGTTTATCCTCATGCTCCTATACACAAAACCATATCTAGTTTAAACTCCCATTTAGGAAGTGAATATTCACAAGTTAACACTTTTTATAGATCTATTTTTGGTTCTTTTTTAGGCGATCTTTTGAACTCGCAAGTTTTATCACAAATACAAGGTTCTTCAGTTCAAACGAATAGAGAAGGTTTAAAAATTGACAAAGTGGAAAATTATCGGGGTATCCCGCTTGATTTTTCAAATGAGATTACAGATTTTGTTAACTCCTCAGAAATTTCAGAAAGAAATATCTATAACGAGTTAGACACTTTGAAAGTTCAAGCCCATGATGTTTTAAAATTTTCTGACGCAGAATTCGAATCTAAATTCATAGATGCTTCAAATCAACTTCTAAGTTCTTCCGATCTAATTGATCCGTTGTTGCCCAGTGTAAATTCTTATTTTAACGTTGACAAGGTAAACAAAATTAATTTAAGAACCTATAACACTATTTATGGTACAAAAGTCTTTCTCTTGTTCTTCTTAAGTTTAACGATCTTTGTGATTTTTGAAGAGAAATTCACAAAATATATTTCTTTATTATCAATGCTTTTGGTAAGCATCCTTAGCTTTATAAAAGTTACTCCACTTGAAGTTTTTAGTCAAATTGGCTATCCTACTGTTCTCACTGTTGATTATAGTTTTAATTATATATTTGGAATAATTTTGTTAGTCTTAACTTCTCTTTTGTTTGTCAGATACTTTTATGATCTAAAAAACAAGTGAATTTACCCAAAGGAGGTAGGAAAACATGAAAAAGTTGTTAGTTCTTAGTTTAATCAGTTTAATGTTTGTAAGTTCTTTTGCTCTAAAAGTTATTATGGTAACGGATGTCGGCGGTTTGGGAGATAAGTCTTTCAACGATGGTACATGGGCTGGTGTTCAAATGGCTATGGAACAACTTCCCAATGTTGAAGGAGAATTAATTATATCCAAGGAACAAACTGATTACGTTCCAAATCTTACCAACGCTGCGCAAAGAGGAGATGTAGTAATTGGTGTTGGATTTATGATGGCAGATGCTTTATTCAATATCGCCGCCCAATATCCCAATACATTTTTTATTGGAATTGATATTGAACCGTCCCCTGGTCAAACGGTTCCAAACAATTTAGCTCTTTACACCTTCAAAGAACATGAGGCAGGATTCTTAGGCGGATACGTAGCGGCCGCAATGACTAAAACAGGTAGGATAGGTTTCGTAGGTGGCCTAGAAATACCACCGGTCAAAAGATACGAAATAGGTTACAGAGCAGGAGTTGCTGCTTACAATCAAATTCATGGTACCAATGTTCAAGTTATAATCGGTTACGCCGCTAGTTTCGAGGATCCCGCAAAAGGAAAACAGTTAACCCTTTCTCAATACGGTAACGGTGCAGATATAGTCTTCGCGTGCGCTGGTGCAACAGGAAATGGAGTCATCGATGCCGCAAAAGAAACTGGAATGTCTTTCTACGGTTTGCCAGCAAATGCCCCTCTACAACAAGTTATAGATAAATATTATGAAAAAGGTCAGGGCTATTTTGCAATAGGAGTTGATGTGGATCAAGATTACATGCAACCAGGTTACGTATTACTTAGTATTACAAAAAAGATCGATGTAGCAACTTTTGAAGGTATAAATTCAGCATTGTCTGCTAGATATTTTCAATCTGGACACAACAACTTAGGTATAGTTGATGATGGTGTTGGAATATCTCCAATGAAATATACCAAAGGGCTAATACCAAATGAAGTTATTGCGGAATTAGCTTATTTACAAACGTTAGCTAAGGAAGGAAAAATCAATATTCCTCAAAGCGAAGCTGAGCTAGGTTCTTTCAATGCAAGTAATATAGTCTTCCCATTCTGATATAGCATATCTTTTTTACTCCAATATCAGGCGGGATAAATTCCCGCCTGTTTTGTAGACTATTTACTTTCTTATAAACTTTATTAAATCTTTAAGTCCTTAAACAGAAAGGAGGTTACCGATGCCTCAAACAGATAACATAGAAGAAGAATTAAATGATTATGCTGTTTACATGAAAGAAATAACCAAAGTATTTCCCAGGGTAGTTGCAAATGATAAAGTTACATTTAAAGTAAAAAAAGGAGAAATCCATGCACTAATCGGTGAAAATGGCGCTGGAAAAACTACTTTGATGAATCAACTTTATGGTTTATATCAACCTACAAGTGGTGAAATTTACATAAAAGGAAAAAAAATTGATATCAAAGGACCTTCCGATGCTATAGATAACGGTATAGGGATGGTTCATCAACATTTTATGCTCGTTGATAATTTATCAGTTGCGGAAAATGTCGTATTAGGCAAGGAACCTAAAAGAGGCATCACTTTCAATTTAAAGAAAGCCAAAAAAGATGTAAAAGAATTGTCCGAAAAGTACGGCCTCAAAGTTGATGTAGACGCAAAGATTGAAGACATTCCTGTAGGTATGCAGCAAAGAGTAGAGATAATTAAAACACTATATAGAGGTGCTGATATATTAATACTCGACGAGCCTACAGCCGTTTTAACTCCCCAAGAAACTGAAGAACTTTTCGAAATCCTAAGAAGCTTAAAGAACGATGGTAAAACCATTATTTTCATCAGTCATAAATTGAAAGAAGTCTTGGAGATAAGTGACAACATCACAGTTATGAGGCTTGGAAAGGTTACTGGAAGTGTAAAGACTTCAAATACAAACGAAAAAGAATTAGCAAATATGATGGTTGGAAGAGAAGTAGTTCTAAGTATAGATAGGCCAAAAATAGAGCACGGAGAAGCACTAGTGAAAGTTGAAAACCTGTGGGTAAAAGACAATAGAAAGTTAGATGCTGTAAGAGGCGTTACTTTTGAAGTTAGAAAAAAAGAAATTCTAGGGATAGCTGGAGTAGCAGGAAATGGACAGTCGGAACTTGCTGAAGCTTTAACTGGCCTTAGAAAAATTGAAAATGGAAAGTACTATTTTCAAGGGAAAGATGTTACAAATTTATCCGTAAAAGAATTAAGAGAACTAGGCATAGCTCATATCCCTGAGGACAGACAAAAAAGAGGTATGGTTCATGAATTTCCAAACTTTTTCAACTTAATTTTAGGATCACACGACAAACCACAATTTTCAGAAAGAGGATTTCTAAAATTTGATAAAATAAGAGATTTTTCGAAAGATCTCATTGAAAAATTTGATGTCAGACCACCTGAGATAGATATATATACAGGAAACTTATCTGGTGGTAACCAACAAAAAGTAATCATAGCACGAGAAATTGGCGCTTCACCTAAATTTATAGTCGTTTCACAACCTACACGAGGATTAGACGTAGGCGCTATTGAATATGTTCATAAAGAATTGATACATTTGAGAGAAGAAGGTGTGGCAATTTTGCTAATATCAATGGAACTAGAAGAAATCATGTCCTTATCTGATAGAATAATGGTTATGTATGAAGGAAAATCCATGGGCGAATTTGAAAATGGTAAATTATCGATTGAAGAAATCGGCTTAATGATGGCTGGAAAAAGTTTGGATGAAGTAAAATTATTGGAAGAGGCTGGAGAATTAAAAAGTCTATAAATAGGAGGCGCTAATAAAGTGACTTCTTCGTCAAAACTTATGAAATCAAGATGGATGTCTTTTTTGGTACCTTTTTTAGCTGTTATGGTTTCCCTTTTAATCGCAGCTGTTATAATATTATCCATAGGGGAAAATCCTCTAAAAGCCTATGGAGCTATGATTAGAGGTGCGGTCGGTAGCAGACTTTCCTGGGCTGACAACATAACAAAAATGACCAGTTTGTTACTCACTGGTTTAGCTGTAGGATTTGGATTTAGAGCAGGAGTTTTCAATATAGGTGCAGAAGGTCAAATGGCTATGGGTGGAATAATGGCTGTAACGGTAGGACTAAGTTTAGGAAACGTACCTCCCGCTATAGCCATACCCGTGACTATTGTTGCAGGTATGGCTGGAGGAGCCTTTTGGGCATCTATAGCCGGTTGGCTTAAAGCCAAGACAGGCGCCCACGAAGTTATAAGCACTATAATGCTGAACTGGATAGCTTATCATATTACGAACTATCTGGTAGCCGGTCCTTTTGCGGTGGGTGCCGGCGTTCCAAAATCCCCTGAAATCGCACAAAGCGCTCAACTACCTGCGTTGTTAACAGTCCAAGCATCTAGCATTCCTTCTAGTATTTTAATAGCAATCGTTGCTGCTATTGTAATTTATATAATACTAGAAAAAACAACAACAGGATACGAAGTTAAATCGGTTGGATTCAATCCATATGCAGCAGAATATGGAGGAATATCGATAAGTAAAAATATAGTACTTACAATGGCTATTTCAGGAGCTTTGGCTGGCTTAGCTGGAGCTTTAGAAGTTATGTCTGTTCATCATAGAATTTTTGGAGCATTCACAAGCGATAGAGGTTTTGATGGAATAACTATAGCCTTGATTGGTCAAAACAATCCTATAGGAATTATTTTTGCAGCCTTTCTAATCTCTTCGCTGAGATCCGGTTCAAATGCAATGCAAACTATTGGTGTACCAGATGATATTATAGTAGTCATTCAAGGTATAATAATATTTTTTGTTGCTGCTGACAGAATCATAAGAACCTGGATTATGAAAGCTTCTCAACTTGGAAAGAAAAAATCACCCATAACACTTCAAGGTGGTGAAGAAGAATGAACTGGCTTGAAGCTATATTTACCGCTTTTACTTCACCTTTATTTTATAAATTGACGATTCTTTCCGCACTACCATTGATTTTTGCTGGAATTGGAGGGGTTTACAGCGAAATAACTGGAGTAACAAATATCGCCTTGGAAGGTATTATGAAATTAGGCGCTTTTACCGGAGTTGCTTTTACCTTTCTTACAGGGAACCCCTGGCTTGGACTGCTTTTAGGTATGCTTGGAGGTCTGATTTTGTCATTTTTGCATGCCTATGTTTCAATAGAATGGTCAGCAAACCAAATCGTTTCTGCTACCGCTTTGATTCTAATTGCTCAAGGTTTCACTGGTTTTTTAATGAGACCAATTTTCGGACAAGAAGGACAAACAGATTTTGTATCTAAAATCCCTACGGTAAAAATAGAAGCAATCCAAAACATTCCTTTCATCGGCGAAATTTTTGGAGAAATTAGTTCCTTCTTTTACATTGCTATATTAGTGATCATCGGTTCTTGGTTTTTACTTTACAAAACCCCTCTTGGTTTAAGAATGCGTTCCGTAGGTGAAAATCCGAGAGCTGCAGATACGTTAGGTGTGAATGTTAAAGCGATAAGATATTTTGGAGTTTTAATGAGTGGAGTCCTTGCTGCATTAGGAGGAATGTACCTTGCACTAGGTGACATAGGACAGTTTCAAGAACAGATGCCAGCTGGAAAAGGATTCATAGCCTTGGCAGCTATGATATTAGGAAATTGGAATCCAATTGGAACCATGTGGGCGGCGTTGCTTTTCGGTGCTGCAGAAGCTATGAACATCCAACTTCAAACTTTGATGGTTCTCCCTTCAGAAATCAAAGCTTTACTAAACTTATTGCCTTTCGTTTTGACGTTAATAGTCGTTGGCGGATTTGTTGGAAGGACAAGAGCACCTGCTGCAGATGGAGTTCCCTACGAAAAAGAATGAACGGTATTTTGCAAAGGTGGTTAGATGTTGGAAAATATTGAAATGACTTTATTAAAAAAGTACAAAAAGATAATTGGTATTGACGAAGCTGGAAGGGGCCCAATAGCTGGGCCTGTTTTTGTTGGTGCTGTTGTTATAGAATCACTAACAGAATGCGAATTATTAGCAAAAATAGGAAGAGATTCGAAATTATTAACTCCAAAAGAAAGAGAAAGGAGATACTTTCAAATAACGAAAAATTTCCAATATTATAGTAATTTTTCAACTTCTGATTTAATAGATCAAATGAATATATTCAAAGCAACAGAGGTATCAATAAAGAAATTATTGAAAAAAATTGTGTCGAAAAATGTTAATGATTATTATGCTATTGTAGATGGAAAGTTCTTCAAACTTGATTATAACTACAAATGCATAGTCAAAGGCGATCAAACATCCCCTTTAATAGGAGCCGCATCTATTGTAGCAAAATATGAAAGAGACTTATATATGAATCACTTACATCAAATATATCCCAATTATGATTTTATAAGTCATAAAGGGTATCCTACCAAAAAACACATTGAAAGCATAAAAAAGTATGGTATAATATCAGAGCATAGAAAAACATTTAATCCTATTAAGAGATTCATCGAAGAAGGAATTATATGAGGAGGCAAACACATTGAGGAAAAAGACTAACTTATTGTTACTTTTTGTATTTCTAATTTCTACTGTTCTTTACCCAAAAATAATCTATCAACCATTGGAACAAGCAATTTTTGCAAAAGTTAACGATGAAACACTCAGTGAAGAACTTCTAATATCAAGATCTATGATAGTATATCTTTTATCAGATATTTATAATTCTTATCCTGAGTTTTATTCAGCCTTAACCAGAACAGCTACAGGTGTTGAACTCATGGACATTTATCTACAGGATCAAGCTTTAAAAATAGTCAATCAAGTTCTTTTTATACAGTTCGTCGAGCAAAAAAACATAGATTTACAACGCGAGCAAACATGGAGTAACATTGAAGAAAACTTTTCTAAAACCTTTAAAGACGCTGGTATACCTGAAGGAGAAATAGACAATTATCTTCTTGCATTAGGTTACACCTCAAAAACAAATTATTTAGAGGATGCGTATTATTCAACATTATACAACAATTCTATCTCCGCACTTTATACCAAAATTATTCAGGAAACAGAAATAACCGACGAAGAAATGACAGTGGAATATCAAAATAACAAAACTAACTATAAATCCGATCCTGCAGCTGATATAAAGCTTATTATATTCAATAGCACAGAAGATGCTTCTTATACATACAATCGTATTATTGAAGGTTATTACACATATGATGAAGTATTTGAACAAACTGAGTCAGCTACCTCTATGAGAATAAACCTTAAAGATGATTCAAATTCTTTAGTACAAACGATAAAAAATAATCCTCCTGGATTTATTACAACGCCTCTTTTGTATGATTCGCAAAACAATACTTATGCCCTTTTAAAAATAGAAAGAAAATACCCAGAAAAACAGTTAACTTTTGAAGAAGCAAAAGACCAAATAATTTTTAACTTAAAAGACAAAAAAGCTCAGGAATACTTTGATAAAATTTTACCAACTGAATTCCAAAAATTTCAAGAAGAATCTTTAATAATTCTCAATTCTGATATGTTTTAAAGGAGGATCACACATGCCTGATATAGAAAAAAATAAAATCATGAATGCTTTGAAAGAAGTTTATGATATGGAAATTGGCTTCGATATCGTTTCCTTAGGTTTGATATACAAGGTAGATATAGATGAGAACAATAACGTCCACATATTGATGACTTTAACTACTCCGATGTGTCCTTTAGCCGGTTTGATAATAGAAAATGCGAAAGAAAAGGTAAAAGAAATAGAACAAGTTAACGATGTTGATGTCGAACTGACCTTTGATCCCCCTTGGGATCCACAGATGGCTAGTGAAGAAGTTAAAAATCTTTTAGGAATTTGAGGTAAAAGAATGAGGATAACAGAGTTAGTAAGTAGAATTCAGGGGGAGTTTAAAATCTCCCCCTTTCGTATATTAAAAATATTATCAATAATTGAAGACAGAGATATATCTTTTTATCTAAAAGCATCGCAAGTCGAAATTTCTCAACAAACTTTCGATTTTTTAGTTAAACACCTTAAAGAGGGGTATCCTATAGAATACATTACCAAAAAGGTATCTTTTTTAGGAAATGATTTTTTTGTAGATGAAAACGTATTAATTCCAAGGATAGAAACTGAAGATTTAGTGATACTAGCTATTAATCTTATACAAGATAAAGATTTAAAACATATAATTGATATAGGGACAGGTTCGGGCGTGATAGCAATCTCAATAAAAAAGCAATTACCCAAAATTAAAGTTCAAGCTTCAGACATTTCAGAATCTGCGATGAAAATAGCCCAATACAACGCTGAGAAATTAGGCGTCAATGTTGAGTTTAAAATTGGTGATTGTTTAGATCCATTTTTGGAAGAGATTCAGGAAGTAGAGTTAATAATTTCAAATCCTCCATATGTCGAAACTTCTTTTATAGAAAAAAGTCATTTACTAAGTTACGAGCCTAGAGTTTCCCTAGATGGGGGAGCCGATGGTCAAAGTTTTTTCAAAAGGATATCTAAATATTCTCATCTTTTAAAAACTAAATATCTTTTGTTCGAGACCAGTGAATTTACAGTAAAAAAAACCGCCGAAATCCTATCAGAGATAGGAAAAGTTCAAATTTTACCTGACTCTTTTAAAAAGGAAAGGTTCATCTTTATTTCTCCTTATCGTTAAATATACTTAATACGAGCATTATTTCTCCTACACCTATTTTCAATTCCTTAGCTATTTCTTGAGGATTATAGCCATTTTTAGACAGCTCCAGAATTTTGCTGGTTTTGTCGTATTTGTAGTTACTATCATTCGTGTTTAAATCTTTATCGGTATTGACATTTTGGAGATTGCTTTCCTTCTTAGACGATACAGGCTGTACTTCTTTGATTTTTTCAAATACCATCTTTTCTTCATCAGGTGTCAACTTTACCAAATGATTAGAAACATCCAAATCGGTATTTGTGTTAATAAAATCGATCAACTCTTTACTTGACATATTTAATTTTCTTGAAAGCTCGTACACCCTAACCCTATCGTCTTTTTCAACTGTTTCTTTTTGATTGTTATTGCCCTTTTCATCTTCTATGTTTTTTGTGTGTTGGACTTTAGTTTGAAATTCCTGTCTCTTGTAGGCGTCTAACTTCCTTTCTAAATCTGTCAACAATGAAAAGGTTTTAGCGTAAGCATCATCTAAATCTTTCATAAGTTGATCAACCAATTCTATTTTATTATCTAAGGCCCTTAATCTCGTTGAAGTTATCTTTTGAAATCTTGCTAAGAAAAGGTTCTTATCTTCTTCTAAATTTTCATAGTTTTTCTTTAGAGCATCATTTTCTTGTAAAAAATGTCCTAAACGAATCATAAAAAAAATATTTACAATCGATAATGTCAAGGACAGAACGACTAATAAATATAAAATAACCATTACCATTCCCCCATCATTACAATAGTTTATTCAGATTTAAATTCTATGGTTGGATAGCCAAACACTCCAGTATGTGAATAGCCTATAACGTTCTGCTCTATATAAGTGGGAGTAGGATTTACACTTAAAACTTCCCAATCATATGGATAATGGACAGTCACAGTAACTTGCTCATTTTGAGCACTTAAAGGTTGTTCAGGAAGAGAAAATTCAATATTTCCTTTATCGTTTCTGTAAACCAACCCCTCCAACTTCACAGTTTCATCAACATAAATCATAGGGAAATTGGAATTTACGGTTGACTCATAGGATAAAACCGCGAAATCCCTTGGAATCTGTTCTTTTAAATTATCTAAAGATTGTTGAAAAAGAGAAAGTTTTTCTTGATCTGGGGTATTAAATCCTTGTACCAAGGTTTCGAAATCATTCTCTTTTTCAGTTCGTATTTCCACTTCTGTTGCAAAATCCACAGAAAAATCTTCGTAAATGGTAAATGTAATATCCCTTGATATTACTTGAAAGTGAGGCTGCAGATTTCTGTACATGAAAAATTGAAAGATAGCTAACCCAACGAAGAAAATTAATGTTATTATTATGAAGTTAAAACTATTACCTCTTTTTTGCTTTTGATCGTTAGCCATTTGATTCCTCCTATTGAATGTTCTTTAATTTACCTATTATTTCTTATTATAGCATAAATCGACTGGTTTTTTCTTTTAAATATTAGATAATTTCGTTCAATACCCTTTACAGATTGCCCCATTTGCCACAAAGTCTGCTCAGAGAGACATTAAATTATACCAGATATAACAAAAAGTGGCAACCATAAATCATACTTAAAGTTATATTAGTTGTAATATCTACACAAAACAGAGATATTATAATTATTAATTGTTGTTATATAAATGTGTGTGTTTAAAAATTATTCACTAATTTTTGAATTCTAGAAGTAAGGTTTAAAGAAGGTTTCATATCCATACATATTATACGAGGAGGACTAAAATGAACGAATTAACTGGTTCTCAAATATGGATATTTGGTACTGTAGCAAGTCTAATTGCTGGTCTAGCTACTTCAATAGGGGCTCTCCCTGTATTATTCCTCAAAAAAGAACTATCTGAAAAAAATTTAGACATGTTTTTAGGTTTTGCTGCGGGTGTGATGCTTGCCGCTACAGTTTTTTCGCTTATTTTACCTTCTTTGGAAACTGGTGGAATATTAATAACTGTTTTAGGAATCTTTCTTGGTGCTGTTTCTATTGATTTAATGGATACGTTCTCTCCTCACGAACATTTCTTGAAAGGACATGAAGGACCTGAGTTGGTACGTTTAAAAAAGATATGGTTGTTCGTTATCGCCATTGCACTCCATAACTTTCCGGAAGGAATGGCAGTAGGAGTGAGTTTTGGTGGTGGAATGATAGCTAACGGTATTACAGTAGCAGTAGCTATCGGATTACAAAATATTCCAGAAGGAGCAGCTACAGCTTTTTCTTTGATTAAAGCTAATTATTCAAGAAAACAAAGCTTCTTTTGGAGTTTTTTGACAGGATTAGTTGAACCTATAGGAGGTTTACTTGGAGCGTCTCTAGTAGTTTTACTTAAACCAGCTTTGCCCTTCTTTCTTTCGTTTGCAGGAGGAGCTATGCTGTACGTTATTAGCGATGAGATAATCCCAGAAACTCATTCACATGGGTATGAAAGAACAGCTACTTTTTCCCTGATCTTTGGATTTTTGTTGATGCTTGTTCTCGATGTAGCCTTGGGCTGAATAAATGAATACTATAGAAAAAAGTTTTCAAACATAAGATTTTGATTTTAAAATACGGGACGTCGGTCTAATATCTTAACTGACAAAAATCTTATTTTTTCCTTCTGCTTTTGCCTTGTACAAATTTTGGTCTGCTATTTTGAAAAGTGAATTTATGTCATGGCTGTTACCGTATGCTACACCAGCAGAAAAAGTAACATTCATCTCTTGTTTTAGTTTACGGTTTATTCTTTCCAAAATAGAATAAACCTCTTCTTTCTTAACACCTTCTAAAATTATTACGAATTCATCGCCCCCATATCTGAATATACTATCTTCGTTTCTTAAATTATTAACGCATAGTTGTGCAAATCCTTTTAGAAGTTCATCTCCCTCTTCGTGACCATAGGAATCATTTACATCTTTGAAATTGTCTAAATCTACCATTACTAAAGCTATCTCCTGATTTTTTAGATATTTTATATTAGAAATATAATTTTCGTAACTTCTTCTGTTTCCAATTTCCGTGAGGGCATCAACTTGAGCATCTTTTTTTAAGATACTTTGAAATATTTTATTTTGCCACATCATTCCACTTTCTTTGGCATAGTAATCCAAAATCTCTAGTTGATCATCTGTTATTGGTTTTCCATTGTATCTATTATCGCAAAGATAAAAAGCAAGTTTATGATTTTCTATTTCTATGGGTGAAATTGCCACTTCCCCCTTTAAATCGAGTAAATTTATGATCTTTTCTTCAACTTGACTTACTGGTAATTTGATACTGCGATTCAACTCAATTGCGTACTTAAAAAGATCTTCACTTAATAAGGATTCCTTTTTAATAAAAATATTTTTTATTTTTTCTTCTAAATTTGAAAAATAACTCATTCCAACTTTATATTGAGACAAATATGATTGTATGTTTTTCTCAAGCGTCTCAAACCTTTCATAAGTTTCTTGGGCTTCTATTTCATTTTCAGGTCCTATAGCTCTTTGAACCTTGAAATCACTACTATCCTCTACAAACAAGATGGCCCTATTAAAACCTCCTGCAAAGCCACCTGTTATTCCTGTCATAGTAATATATATCATTTCATCGATAGACGTTTCGGGATCATACCCTTTTTCTAATATGATTTTTGAAACCATGAATACATTTGCTATTTTTGAGGAATTTAGAAGAATATCAGTAAGCATTGATCCCACTAATGGCGATGCATTTTTAATTAACTCATACAACACTATACTTTCTTCTTTTTGAAGTGTTTCATAATTAATTTCAACAACGTTCTCCCCTTGAGAACTACTTATTTTTACTTTTTGTTCTTCTAGGTAATGAGTCTCTTCTATGTTTTTAATTGTGAAAATTGAAAATGAATTGCATATTTTTATTAATTTATATAGATTATCTGGAACTTTAAGTGGATCAGAATGAATTATAATCGTGACTTCAAACTCAAATAGAACTTCTTTTGTAAAGTTTTCAAGTAAAAGAACAATACCTGGATTTACATAAGCAGAATTAATTTTTTTTTGATACTTTTTTGGGAACTTTACTTCCATTCTATTCACATCTCCGTAATTTGAACCCACATTTTCATGATTACTTCTAATATTTCATCAGGGGTTATCAACTCACCATTAGTTTTAGTTAAAGATTCTACATGTTTGTTCAATTTATTCAACCGCGACATTTCTTTAGCGTACTGACCCGTATTCATCTCTGGAACTATTATACTTTGAGCATTTTTAAATATTAGCTTGAGTCGGGAGGTTGGCATGGGCCAAATGGTAATAGGTTTAAAGAAGCCAACAGGGATTTTATCTGATCTAGCTTGTTTAACGGCCTTCAAAGCACTTCTAGCAACACTTCCATATGCAACTACTACTATATCAGCATCTTGTAGCATATATTCGTTATAAATAGAAATTTCTTCCGCAGATAATCTAATTTTTGAATCAAGGTGTTCAATTACTTTCGATATAGTTCTCGGGTCCCTTATTGGAAAACCACTTTCATCATGAACTAGGCCAGAAACGTGAAATCTTGTTTTTCCCATTTCAACTAATGGATTTACAGCAAATTGTTCATCTATGTCAAAAGGTAAAAATAATTCTTCCTCTCCTAAATCAACCTCCTTTAATCTTTCTACAACTTGAGGATTCTCTTTCTCGTAATCAAAATACACGTTTTCTCTCATGTGGGCTAAAGTTTCATCCAAAACCAAAATTACTGGCGTTCTGTATTTCTCTGCATAATTAAAAGCCGTTACTGTGTATGTATAAACTTCTTCTACTGTTGAAGGATATATTGCAATAATTTGATGATCTCCATGAGTTCCCCATCGTATTTGCATAATATCTCCTTGAGAAGGTTTTGTTGGAAGCCCCGTGCTCGGACCTCCCCTCATAACATCAACAAATACACAGGGTACTTCTGTCATAATAGCGTATCCCAAGGCTTCTTGCATAAGTGAAAATCCCGGACCACTTGTGGCGGTCATAGATTTTACACCTGCAAGAGAGGCACCTATTATGGCAGCGGCACTTGCGAGTTCGTCCTCCATCTGTATAAAAGTTCCTCCAACCTTCGGCAATTCTCTAGACATGTATTCAGCGATTTCGGTTGATGGTGTTATTGGATATCCGGCAAAAAAACGGCATCCTGCTTTTATAGCTGCCATTCCAACCGCCTCGTTTCCCTGTAAAAAAAGCATTTCTCCCATTAAATTCACCTCTTTTAAAAAGAGTGTTTATCTTATTGATCTATTTGTTTTATATTTATCGCAAAGTCAGGACACATTCGTTCACATTGCAAACACCCAGTACATTTTTCTTGGTATGGAACAACGGGTTTACCAAATTCTTCTTCTATTATAGCATTTACTGGACAAATCCACGAACAGATTCCACATTTTTTACAATAATTATAATTTATTATCACTTGAAACTGTTTTTTAATGGTTTGCATTTAATAATGCCTCCTCATTTATTATAGTATACTCAAAAATAAGCCAGCAGCTATTGCTGAGCCTATTACTCCTGCTACGTTAGGCCCCATCGCATGCATCAAAATAAAATTACCTGGGTCGTCTTCCTGAGCAATATGTTGAGCAACGCGAGAAGAATTTGGAACTGCTGAAACACCGGCAGCTCCGATTAATGGATTAATTTTTTCTTTCAAGAATAAATTCATCAATTTTGCGAATACTATCCCACTTGCCATTGCAATTATAAAAGCAATTGCCCCTAACAACATAATTTTTAAGGTTACCAAAGATAAAAATATGTCAGCCGTAGCAGAAACTCCTACAGATAGCATTAAAAGTATTGTTACTGTGTCTAGGATATAACGAGAAGCTGCTTCAGCCAATCTACCAGTGATCCCAGATTCTTTCAATAAGTTCCCCAACATGAGCATACCTACTAAAGGAAGTGCCTGAGGAACAATTAAAGCAACCACGACAGTTGTCAAAATAGGGAAAATTATTCTTTCTGTTTTGGAAACTTCTCTTAACCTTCTCATCCTTATTTTTCTTTCCCTTTTTGTGGTGAATAACTTTGAAACTATAGGTTGAAGTACGGGGATAAGAGAAATATAAGAATAAGCAGCAACCGCAATAACAGGCAATAAATCAGGAGAAAATTTAGAAGCTATGTATATGGAAGTTGGACCATCGGCACCTCCAATAATACCTATTGCGGCAGCAGAATGAAGATCAAAACCTAAAAAACTTGCCAGCAAAAAACTAACAAATATCCCTACCTGTGCAGCCCCACCTAAAAGTATCAATTTTGGGTTTGCAATCAAATAAGAAAAATCAGTTAATGCTCCAATACCTAGAAAAATCAATGGAGGATAGACCTCTGTATCCAACCCCAATTTTATATACCACAACAATCCACCTGCGTGCCCATCCTGAGGAGGCATAAGAATACCTGTTAATTCAGGGGGAATGTTAGCTATAATCATACCAAAGCCCAAAGGAATTAAAAGAAGGGGTTCTGCGTGCTTTGAAATTGCAAAATATATAATAACCAATCCAAGAATTATCATGAAAACCTGAGGCAATGAAATATTCATAAAACCAGTACTTGAAAAAAAAGTAAGTATATTTTCCGACAACATTTAAAAACCTCCTCAGATATAAGTATGAAATTTTTTTCAATCACTCTCACTGTATTTTATTATAACATAATCAAATTTATTGTTCCTACCTTTTATAAAAAAAGAATTTATTAATTTTTTTTGATATAATTAAGTTAGAATAAGTTTATCTTTCAAATTAATTTCAAAGTTGACAAATCATAATAATATACCGGAGGTGTTTCTTTGAAGTATAGAAATTTTGGTAAGTACGATGTAAAACTTTCTGCGTTGGGTTTTGGATGTATGAGACTGCCTATTTTGAATGAAGATCCTTCTAAAATTGATGAAGAAAAAGCTACAAAAATGCTTAGATATGCTATTGATAACGGCATAAATTATGTTGATAATGCTTATCCTTACCACCAAGGAAATAGTGAATACTTCCTTGGTAAAGCTTTAAAAGATGGTTATAGGGAAAAAGTTTACCTAGCCACTAAAAACCCAGTTTGGTTGGTAAATAAGTACGAAGATTTTGAAAAATATTTAGATGAACAACTAAAAAAGCTTGATACCGAATATATAGATATGTATCTCTTACACTCTTTGAACAAAGAAAGATGGGATAAGATTTCTAATCTAAACGTTCTGAATTTTCTGGATGAAGCAAAAGAAAAAGGAAAGATAAAGTTTGCGGGATTTTCCTTTCACGATGATTTCAAAACTTTTAAAAAGATCGTTGATTCTTATAACTGGGATTTTTGTCAAATACAATACAATTATCTTGATAAACATTTTCAAGCCGGAATTGCAGGATTAAAGTATGCAAATAGAAAGGGACTGGCAGTAGTTATTATGGAACCACTTAGAGGGGGGAAATTAGCCAACAAACTACCTCAAGAAGCCGTCGATATCTTGAGTGATTTAGATAAAACCAAGTCGCCGGCATATTGGGCGTTACGATGGGTATGGAACCATCCCGAGGTTACTACTGTTCTAAGTGGAATGTCCACAATGGATCAGGTAATAGAAAATCTCAAAGCAGCAAATGATTCAGATCCAAATTCCTTAAGTGAAAGAGAATTAAAAACAATTGAACAGGTAAGAAATATTTACAAGAGTAAATCCAAGATCGATTGTACTGGATGTAATTATTGTGTACCTTGCAAAAATGGCATACCTATTCCTACAATTTTTAGCATTTACAATGAAGGTTATATATTTGATGACTTACTAGAGGCAAAAGAAAGATATCAATCTTTGATCAAGCAAGGTATAGATGCCTCTATTTGTGAAGAATGTGGGGATTGTGAAGAAGAATGTCCACAGCATTTACCTATAAGATTGTTATTAAAACAGGTCAAAAATGAATTAACGTGATCTAAAATTATGGAGGTGATTTTTACGAAGAAAAAAATCTTAGGCAAAACTGGGTTTGAGGTTTCTCTTTTAGGATTAGGTGGATTTCATATGTTGGAAATTTCAAAGGATGATGTTTCCAAATTAATGGATATTTATATAATGTCAGGGGGTAATTACGTTGAAACTGCAGCTGAATACGGAGATGGTGAATCTGAAAATAAAATTGCATACGCCCTGAAACACAGAAGAAACCAAGTAATTCTTGCTAGCAAGTGCCATGCTCGAGATAAGAAAAATGCTCAATACTTTGTAGAAAGAACCTTAAAGAACCTGAATACAGATCATTTAGATATTTTATTTCTTCACCATGTTACCACTGAGGAAGATGTTGAAGCCTTATTGGGAAATGATTCGGCCTTGGATTATCTATTTCAAGCTAAAAAAGAAGGAATTATAAGGGCTTTAGGTGTGTCTTTCCACGGTTTGGGAAATTATGCACTTAAACTGATAAAAACAGTAGACTTAGATGTTTTGATGACAGGTTTTAACTACTTAGATATATTTAATTTCCCCAGTACTTATCAAGAAGTCATTCCATTTGCAAGATCAAAAAACATGGGAATTGTTGGCATGAAGGCTTTTGCAGATGGTTATCTTTATAGATCTACTTACGATGCATTAAACTATGCTTTAACTCAAGATTTAGATGTAATGGTTGTAGGAGCAAACTCCGAAGAAATGTTAAGAAAAGATATTCAAATAGCTGAAAACTTTAAACCTTTACTTAAAAAATCCATAGAAAATTTGTATTATCGTGCTCCCGAACTTGGAAATTATGTTTGTAGACAATGTGGTAAATGTTTGCCTTGCCCAGAAGATATAGAAATAATGAAAGTGTTTGAATACGAAGGATGGTATGATAGACAAATGAGGGATTATCAACCTCACGAGGCTCCAGATTATGCACTGAGAGAAAGATTAGCATTCTGGTTTGGAAACCAAAACGAAGCTAAAATGTCTTATTCCAAACTCAATAAAACCTTTAAAGATTGTACAGAATGCGGAATATGTGAAGAAAGATGTCCTTACGATATACCCATAATAAGAAAATTAAAATTGGTAGACTACAAGCTTGGAAAAGGAGAAATCTATTAGATATCATTATAGAAATGGATACTTTAACGCCTTATAGGATTTTGAAGTTCTTAAGATAATCCCCCTTTGGTTAATTCAACAAAGGGGAATTATCTTTGAGATTAGTTGTTAGTGACTTCCTTCATACTTTTACCTTTTTTAAATATTAGATCTTTATACCAATTTTTGTAATCGTTCAAAATCTTGTCCTCTGAGATTTCATATATTTCGTTTAGGTCCTTACTCATATCTACCTCTTCAAAAATTTCTGAAATTAAATCTTTTTTATTGGTAATATGTTCAATTCCATAAGCGTTTACCATATCTAACAAAAGTTCTCTTTCAAACTCTTTCTTTTCTTTTAAATCTTGAAATATTAAGGAAACTTCATTGATCATTCTTTTTATTTTTTCTAAATAGTACTCTTTATCTTGCTTTTTTAAATTTCCATCGAAAATTATATGATCCATTAAATCCATAAACTCTTCTTCCATTTCTATGAACAAATCGTAGGATTCATTATAATAATAAGAACTCCCTAAGAATTGATCATTGTTTTGCAAATCTGCAATATCCTGTAGCTCGTCTTCAATATCTTCCATATTCTTTATAGTAAAATCTATATCGACATCGTCTAAATCATCATCGAATGAATAATCCTCTTCATTATTTTTCCCGTCAAACAAATAATTTGTATACCTCTCTAATTCTTTTCGAGCTTCAGAATTGTTCAGGAAGTCTTTTGGATTGAGATTATACAAAGTGAAAAAATCGTCTGTAATATTGTTAACATTTTCGTAATTAACAATAGGTATTTTTTCTATTATTTTTTCATAAAAAGGGGTGATTTTTTGAGCTATATTTGGAATTATGGCAACCCGAAAATTATTTGTTTCGTTCAACAGGTTTTTATAAAAACTCTCTATACTCTTTCTATCACTTTCTATATACATATCAAAATTATCTCCATAGTTGTTAGTAAAAATTAAGTGATGTTCAATTAAGCTTTTATCTATTTTTCTTAAAAACAAAAATGATAAATTATTACTTTCATTCAAAGAATATATAAACGACTCCTCTGCAATTATCTCAGAAGTTTGGTTTTCATGATCAGAAGAAAGAACGGAAATCATACTCTTCTTTTTTGACTTAAAAAAAGCGTTAATCCTTAAGATTGTCAATATAAGAGGGATATATTCTATATCAATGGTTAGTGTATCCAATTTCCCATTACCTTTTTCCTCTAAATTGAACTCGTTATTAAACCATTTGTAATTTCCAAATCTTCCATCCACTTCATAGATATATTTCTCATAAATATCAGGATCTTTGTTGTTTCTCAACATCGACTCGTCTAAGAAAATCTTTTTAACAGATACAGGCCGAAGTTTCATATAATCACCATAATTACCTTTTAAAATTATCATAACAACACCTCTTCTAACTAAAACTTTTAAAAAATTTATTGAAACATCTTTTTTCGTCATGTATTCGGTATATTTAATTCTTCAGTCACTCGTATTTGTATAATTTAAAATAATAACCTATAAATATAAATACTACCAATACAATTATAACACCTAATAATTGAAAATCCCAAGTAATTAATCCTATCATACCAAAAACTGTGGAAATTATATATGTAACTAATGCTACAAACAATGGTTTTATTTTATATTTTTTTCGAATTTTATCATAAATATGCTCTTTATCTCCTAAAAAAGGAGATCTTTTACTAAGTAACCGTCTTATAACTGCATAAGCCAGATCAGTAAAATAAAATCCAGTAATAATTAATGAGATGAAATAACCGCCTCTTCCAGACCTTCCTGACAAAAAAGAAAAGGAATAAAACAAAACAAAACCTAAAAGATAGGAACCTGCATCACCAAGAAAGATTTTGGCTGGTGGTAAATTGTATATTAGAAAACCCAAAATTGCAAAAGCAAAGATCAACAGTTCGTAATTTTTAGATATCAAAGAAAAGAATAACAAACTCACTATTGCCGTTCCAGCGCAGACTCCGTCCATTCCATCAACCATATTTACTCCATTGACTAGAGCCATTCCGGTTAATACCAAAATAAAAAACTGAAAAGGTTGAATAATTCCTCCAACAAAGTATATTGCCATTGAGACAACAATAAACTCTGCAAATAACCTAACATAAGGGGAAACACTCTTAATATCATCGTAAAGCCCAATAAAAGTTAAAATACTGGCTGGGATTATAAAACCTACATCATTGTAATAAAAGGGCAAGATTGAAAGAAATATAGCTACACCACCCAGATATGGAATAGGAAACTTATGAACTTTCAACCTATTGTCGGGTCTATCAACGATATTGTATTTTTTTGCAATTTTTATCATAATTGGAACTAAAATAATCGATAAGAGAAAAGAGATTATATATTTTATAGCTAGCAAATTGCATTCACCTACTACATATTAAATTTATGCTTTTTCACTCCTGGTAAAACGGATTGAATTTATTATACTCCAAAACGTTCCTAAACCATATGAAATATGTAAAAGTAAAAAGATAAAAAAACTACAAAATAAAAGTAAAATATTTTTCTCTTTTATAGCATACTTCAATGAAAATAATGTGTCTAATAATAAATATAAGAAAAACGGAAACGCTAAAATAATATTAAAAACAAAATATTTTGAGAGAACCAGAACTAAAAATAAGCATAGAAGATACACTACAAAAATAAGAGGAATGAAATGTCTAAGTGAAATCCCATAGGGAGATATTTTAAGAGTTATATAATTCCAAAAACCGTTCGAAAAATTCTTTTTTATAAAATCCTCTAATCCATTCGGAACATAATAATGATTTGTTATTGGTAATAAATAAATTTTTAAACCTTTTTTTCTCATTCTGTAATTAAACTCGATATCTTGATTTCTCAAAAGTTTTTCATTAAAATATCCAACCTTATCAAAAACTTCTCTTCTATAACATGCATATGCAACAGTATCAACTTCCTGTGGTTCTTTCACCTGATAACGATGCCTGGATGCAGTACCAAAGGGTGAAGAATACGATAAAGCCATGGACTTTTGTATACAACTTTTAGCATTGACAGGCGTAGCCAAAGACACTCCTCCAACAGCACTCACTTCTGGGTGTTCCATCAAAAATTCCACACAATATTCCACATATTTTTTATCAAATTCTGTATGGGAACCTGCTATAAAAATAAAATCCCCCTTACTATTTTTGATCCCTATATTTAAACCGTAAGGGGTATATTTTTTTTCATTAGTAATAATTTTGATGTTATTAATTTTTTCAGCAAGTTTTTCTATTATACTAACAGTATTATCTGTCGACTGACCATCCACGACAATTATTTCATCGGGCTTTTTTGTCTGGTGGATTAAAGAATTTAACACATTTTCGATCGTTTTTTCTTCATTTCTGCAAACTAATATTACTGAGACTGAGGGTAAATAAATTTGCTATCACTCCTTGTTGTTTGCTGCTTTATGCAAAAAATCTTTTTGCAGCCTTGTGCAAAACGCCTTGTTCATAATGCCTTTGAAATAATTTCCAATTTCTCATTTGCGAAGCTTTTGCTGTTTTATGCAAAAAGCTTTTTCATAATGCTTTAGAAGTAACATCCTAATTCTCATTTGCGAAGCAAATGATGCACGGGGTTTTTAAGGGGCGAAGCCCCTTGTTTGCTGTATTGTGCAAACCATGTTTTTAGATAACTTTGACTTTGAACTTGATTTTGGGGATCTTAAGGGGTTTACCCCTTTTGTTGGTTTGTGCAAAATAGTTTTTTTAAAATAAATTTTGATTTTGGGGATCTTAAGGGGTTTACCCCTTAACGAATTTATATTAATACCGATGATATCTTCTCTGTGTTACCAACAATGTAACGCCTTTTTCCTCTAAAATCTTTAAATATTTTTCGTAGCCAGGTAAGGTTGGAGGAACAATTACCTTTTCAATCTTAGAATTTAATATTGCATCAATTATCTTCTCTGAATTTATAGGAGAATCAAATATCATTGTTCCTTCGTTTAGATGAACTTCAAATTTTTCCAAGGTATTTTCAAGGGAATTTAATGCAATTTCTCTATTCAAACAAGATTGATTTCCTGAACAAATAAGATTATTTCTTACATAAACAGCAGTATCTGATTTATGAATCTTAGCAACTTCGAATCCCAATTCTTCTGAAGGAGACAAATTCAAAACAATCTCTTGAACATTTTGCTTTACAACCAAATCACCATCCACAATATAATCTTCGTCACGTTTCAAAACTTTCTTATTAACCCTAAAAACCATGGGTTTAAAGGAAATTATCTCTTCTTTTTTTTCAAAGTTATAAGAAGTCATTAGTCCATCATGTTTTGAATTTTTCAGTTCAGTTATAATATTTGGATCGTCACTATAAACAACCCCTCCTTTTAATTCTTTAATAATTTTAACAAATTGTTCTTTCTCTTCTTCAGTAGGAGAGGCATATCCAAATACAAAAATTCCTTTCTTTGCAAAGCCTAAAAATTCATTTTTGGTAAAACTCGCCAAATGAAAAAGCAATTTTATATCTTTCAATATCCTCAATGTAGGCTTTTTATGAAAGGTTAAATTTTCTAAATAATCAATGAAACTCTCTTTTTCTAAAAATTTCATTAGAATTGCTTCTTGCATTGGATTAGAACCATACCTTAAGTTTCCTAAAATTTCAAAAAATTCATGGTCAAACTTCTCAGCAGCAAATAATTCGGAAAAAGTTTTATGAATACTAGCATCATATTTGGAAGTAGAAAAGAAAACTTTCAAGGCTAACTTTCTTCTTAATTGTAGAGGAACATCGCCACAATCCTCTAAATTGTCAATAACCATCTGATAATCTTTGGGGTCTACTAAAGCTACAACATCCTTATAATTTTTTGCAGCACTCCTAAGAAGTGAATACCCTCCAATATCAATATATTCTAAAAGTGATTCTTCATTCTTTGTTTTTTTTGACATTTCCTCAAAAGTAGGAAAATTACCTACAACCATGTCAATCCTTTTTATATTGTAATTTTTCATATCTTCTTCATGCTTTTTGTTGTTAGACTTTGCTAAAATACCTCCGGCTAATTTTGGATCAATGCTTTTAACACGTCCACCTAAAATTTCAGGAAATCCTATATAATCTGCCATTTTTACAGTGGGAATCCCTTTTTCTTCTAAATATTTATTTGTCCCTTCAGTGCAAATAATTTCTACACCATTGTGATATAAAAAACTCGCTAAATCCTCTAGATTAGTTTTATCATATACTGAAATAATAGCCCTTTTTATATTCATAAGTTACCTCCAGTGAAAAATAAGTTGACTTCCATGAAAAGCAAAGCAGAGACGATCCTCAATTAACGTCTCTTGCTCTGTAATAATATACATTTTTTGAATCTTTTTATTAATATGACTAAATTGTATACTTTCCAGGAGCTTTGGCAAATAACCTAGTTTTCTCAACATGATCCAAATCCAATATGTATTTGGTGAACCTTTCTATGCCTATGCCACAACCTGCGGACGGTTTTAATAACCCTTCTCTTGCTAATTTTAAATAATCTTCATAACTTTCAAGTCCGTTACCTTTCAATTTAATCCTTTTAACTATTTGCTCATACTCATGCTCTCTTTCGCCGCCAGATATGCCTTCACCATGACCCTCAGGATATATTAAATCAAAATCTAATAATACTTCTGGATTATTAACATCTTGTTTATCATAAAATTCTCTTTCTAAAATTGGCATATCTATCAACCACACAGGCCCTTCAGAACGTTCAGATAATATTTTTTCATAATCATCACCATAAAGTTGCTTTGCCGTTTTTACGCTGATTTTTTGAAAAGGTTTTTTAGGAACTATCAAATTTGGGTGATACTTTTTTATTATACCAGAATATTTTGTCAATATACCTTCTAATACATAAATTATTAAATCTTCCATCAAATCCATAATCTGTTCTCTCTTCATTTCTTTAGCCTCTATATCTAGTTGAACAAAATCAATCAAGTGCCTACCAGAAGAATATTTTTCTGCTACTTCCAACCTTAAATTTGGTGAAAATGAAAATATTTTATCATGAACCAAAACGCTAACTTGTTTTTGCAGTATCATAGATTTAGTAACGTAATATTTGTTACCATAATAATCAATTTGTGCGTCAAAAACGTCATGGTTTAATGGATCCGTAATTGTAGAAACGATAACCGGAAGAAGCTCAACAAAACCCTTTTCAGCAAGAAATTCTCTTGATAACCTCAGTATCTCTGACTGAACTAAAAGTGCATCACTGTAAGTCTCGTCCTCTAAATAACTTTTCACTAATTCCACAGAATCCACTTTTCTATCTTTTTCCTCTACTTTTGCCATAAT
This sequence comes from Petrotoga olearia DSM 13574, assembly GCF_002895525.1. Classification (GTDB taxonomy): domain Bacteria; phylum Thermotogota; class Thermotogae; order Petrotogales; family Petrotogaceae; genus Petrotoga; species Petrotoga olearia. The sequence continues at coordinate 16,031 of NZ_AZRL01000021.1, read as the reverse complement.
TTTCCCTCCTGTAGTGTTTTTTAAATAGGCAATATCACCTTTTTAATATAAAAAAACCGACGCTATTTTTTACAGCGTCGGTAATTTGCAAAACAACAACACTCAGCGTAATCACCGACGCTGTGTATTGTTATTATTATTTACCTTTTTTGAAGTTGACAATACTTTTAATGTTTTCATAACCATATTCTCCTAAAACAATTTTAAGAGATTATACCATAAAAAAAATGACTTGTCAAATTACAACTTCCCGCCCATATTGGCGGGGGTAATATTTATTACATTATTTAATTTATTATCGTTTTGCACAACATGCCTGAGAAACTTATTTCCAGCTCTAGAGAGAAGAGTCTTAATTATAAACTATAAGGGTTTTCTTCGGCATAAAAGGCTGCAGATGCTGCTCCTAAAATACCCGCATCTTCTACTAAAGATGATTGTTCTATGGTATAAGTATCGGCGAAACTGCTCATAACATATTTTTTTGTCATTTCTCTCAATGGAACAAAAAGAGTATCCCCGGCTCTGCTTAACCCCCCACCAATTATAATTTTCTCTGGGTTGAGGGCATGAACATATCCTCCGATAGCCCTTGCAAGCGCATCAATTGCAAAGTTACAAACTACACTGGCAAGAGGATCATTTTTTTCATAAGCTTGAAAAACATGTTTTGATTCAATCTTTTCCTTTTTTCCGGCTAATTTTAAAACAAGACTATTCGGATATCTATCTAGCAGATTTCTAGCTTCTAGTGCTATATATTTAGCAGAAGAAGTAGCTTCTACACATCCCCTATTACCACAACCGCATTGTGGACCGTTTGGTACAACCACAACATGCCCCAACTCTGGGGCTAAACCATCTTTACCGGTTAAAAATGTGTTGTTACAAACTACGCCCGAACCTATTCCTGTTCCAATGGTTAAGGCGATGAAATCGTGCAAACCTTTTGCTTTTCCAAAATACCATTCTCCAAGTGCAAAGGCATTTGCATCATTTTCTAAAAAGACATCAACGTTTATATTTTCTTTTATTAAGCGTACCAATTCAAAATTTCGCCAATTTGGAAAGTTTGGGGAAAATCTGACAATTCCATTTTTTCTATCTATTGAACCTGGTGAACCTATTCCAATTGCAGAAAATTCAGTATTTTCAGTTAAATCCCTCACGGTTTTTGTTATATTAGCTATTACCTGAGCATTTCCCTTTTCAACTTCTGTAGGTCTAGAAATCTTTTTGATTATTCCTTTTTTTTCATCTACTAACCCTGCTTTTATCTCAGTGCCCCCTAAATCGATTCCTACTACCAACATTGCCATCACTCCTTGAAATTGTATTAGCTGTCTTTTATAATATTTGCTCCCTTTCGGCCACACATTAAGGGGTTTACCCCTTAAGATCCCCAAACGCATTTGCTTCGCAAATGAGAATATGGAAATTATTTCAAAAGCATTATGAACAAAGCGTTTTGCATAAGACCGCAAAATGCAAAGCAAATGAGATTAGGAAAGTTATTCAAAAACATTACGAAAAAGACCATTTTGCACAAGACTACAAAATATATTATAATAAGTTTATCAATCTATTATACCAAATGTAAAATTAATTATATAAAAAATAGATGAAGTTATACTAAACCTATTTTATAAAAACACAAAAATATAGCAAAGGGTGAAGAAAATGGTTTATGCGATTATAGTAGCTGCTGGAGAAGGAAAAAGAGCAGGGTTTGAAATACCAAAACAATTTGTTAAATTAAATAACCAAACCATATTGAGAATGTCGTCTGAAAAATTCCAGAATTCAAAATTAATAGATAAGTTTCTCGTCGTATCTCATAGAAACTACGTGGATTTAACAGAAAAAGAGGTTCAAACCTTTTCAAAATTTGAGAATGTAGTAATTGGCGGAAGTAGCAGGCAGGAAAGTGTTTATAATGCCCTAATGTATTTGCACAAAAAAGTGAATAAGCCTGATTTTGTTTGCATTCATGATGCCGTCAGACCTTTCGTTGATACTAATAAAATAGACGAAAGCATCTACAAGGCAAAAGAAGTAGGCGGGGCTGTATTAGCAGAAATGGCGGAAAATACGATTTCCCAAGTGAATAATGGAAGGATTGTAAAAACTTTAGAAAGATCCCAAATTTATCTGCACCATACCCCTCAAACTTTCGATTTCACTAAATTACTCAAAGCTTACCAAAAAGCAGAAAAGATCCTATCTTCTTTTACCGATGATGCCTCTATATTTATCCATGCTGGTTATGAAACGGCGGTTGTTGAAGATTACAGAAATAACATTAAACTCACGAAAAAACAAGATTTTGAACTGGCAAAATGTATTTTTGAATTAAATTCTTAGTCTAAAAATGTTTCAAAAACCTTGATGCCAACATCTATTACCTCATCGGGAGGTAAAAATTCAGGGTTATGAAGACCGTGGTGTTCGCCTTTAGAACTTCCTAACCAACACATTAATGAAGGGTATTTTTTTGATATGAAGCCAAAGTCTTCACCTGTCATTTTTAGGCCACAATCAATAAAATTAAATGTTTTTGAGAGTTTAGGAATAAACTTGTCGTATAGGACTAAATCGTTAACAACTTCGGGATAGAAAGAACCTTTGTTCAACAAAAAATCAACACCTGTCATGATCTTTATCCCTGACAGTACATTTCTCATATCTTCGAAGTATTTTAGGTTTTTTTCAGAATCCACGCCTCTTATACTTCCTTCGACATGGGAATTTCCTGGTAGAATGTTGATTGCACTACCAGCGTTTACTTTACCCACGCCAATTATAAAAGGCTCCATTGGATTTTTTGGTAGTTTATCCAACACATCTAAAAATATGCGAAGGGCGTTCAAAGCATTTTTAGATTGATGGGGAAATGCAAGATGTGAAGAAACCCCTTCAAAATCCACAAAGAATTCAAGCGATGAAGCAAAAAGTGTACCACGAGTTGAGGCGATGCTCCCTAACGTGAAATCATCGTTGACATGTAGTGCAAAAGCCGCTTTGATACTGTATTTATCCAATATTCTACTTTCGATAATCTTTTGTGCTCCGCCCTTTGATTCTTCTCCAGGTTGAAATAAAAAAACTATATTTTTCTTTACTTTGTTTTTTATTACGTTGATAAAAAAGCCATACAAGATAGCGGTATGAACGTCATGACCACATGCGTGCATATATTCATTTTTGGATTTGAAATCAATGTTAGTCTTTTCTTTTATGTTTAAAGCATCAATATCTGCTCTATAAAGAAGGTATTCATCACAATCAACATTGCCACCATTATACTCAATAATTAGTCCTGTTTTCAGAGGCCTATATAAGTTAATGTCGACATTGTAAAACGTTGCGACTTCTTTTACAGTCCTTTCTAATAATTCGGTAGTTTGATACTCTTCAAGAGATAATTCTGGATTCTCATGTATTCTATGTCTCAATTCGTACGGTGAAAGAATCATATTAAAACCTTCTCTAATTTTACCAACATCTTTTCAATATCGTTATATTGAATATTTAAAGAAGGTAGAAGACGAATCACTTTATTATGAAGTACATTCAACAAAAGGCCCTCTTGTAGACCTTTTTCTCTCATTTTTGGATCTTCTTCTTGTAGCTCTATACCGATCATCAAACCCTTACCTCGCACTTCTTTAACTTTTTCAAAATTTTTCTCTTTTAAAAATTGCATTATATAATTTCCTTTTTCTTCAACATCTTTTAAAAGCGAGGGAATATTTTCCACAATGAACCTAGCTCCTGCTAAAGCTACAGGATTTGGAGCAAATGTTGAACCATGTTCTCCGCTTTCAAAAGCCTGAGATAGATTTTCAAGAAATATTGTACCTCCCAAAGGTAAGCCACCGCCTATGGATTTCCCGATGGTTACAATATTAGGTGACAACCCAAAATGTTGGTATGAAAAGATTTTTCCCGTTCGCCCAAGCCCAGCTTGAACTTCATCACAGACTAAAATGAAATTGTATTTCTTTCTTAAGTCCTCTATCAAAGATGCGAATTCTGGTTTGATTGGTACTATCCCTCCAGAGCCAAGAATTGGTTCTACAAAAACAGCCAACGTTTCCTCGCCAAATAATTCGAAGAATTTACTTAAATCTTCTACATCGTTGAACTTCAGTTCTATAGTATTGGCAAGCAAAGGTTCAAATGGCTCTCTTAGATCTTTAAAACCGTTTATAGAAAGTGCTCCTAAAGTTCGACCGTGAAAACCATTTTCGAAATAAATGATCTTATTCCTTCTATCTGAGGCTCTTTTTTTAATAGCTTTTAAAGCAGCTTCAGTTGCCTCTGCTCCAGAATTACTGAAGTAAACGGTACCATTTTTCTCGGTGAAATTAACGAGTTTTTCTGATACGAAAATGGCATCTTCATCGAGAAAAAAATTAGAAGTGTGCATATATCTATCCATCTTTTCTTTCAACGTTTTTAGCAAAGGCGGATAAGAATGCCCAAAACTCATTACTCCTATTCCGGCGAATGTGTCCAAAAACTTTTTGCCGGTTGTATCGTAAATGTAAGAACCTTCCGCTCTCTCAACTTTTATTGGAAAAGGGTTATAGACTTTTAGTAAGCTCATAAATCAAACTCCTTTGCTAGACTTTCCACAGCTTTTTGTTTATACTCTTTTGGAATCAAGCATGAAATTTTTATTTCCGAAGTTGTCACCAAAAATATAGGTACATCTTTTATAGCTTTAAAAAAACGAGAAGCCACCCCTTTTGCCTTTCTCATACCAATTCCGACAACTGAAATTTTGACTAAATCATTTTTAAAATCAATAAAATTCTCATGGTTATTTTTAAGAGATTCACTTAAAAGCTCTCGGAAATTATCGATCACACTGTCTACGATACTGAAAGAGATATTGGTTTTTTCGTTATTTTGTATAATGGATATCATATCTATGTTTAAGTTTTTGTTGGCGGCGATTTCAAAAATTTTATTAATAAAAAAATGCTCCGTTGGAAGATTTAAAATAGTGACTTGGATTTGGTTTTCGTCCACACTTAAACCTGTTACAACCGGTTCTTCCATATACTCATTGTAATTATCCACTACGTAACTTCCCTCCTCATCAGAAAAAGACGATGCACAGTATAACTCCACATTAAACTTTTTAGCAATTTCTACCGACCTTGGGTGCAAGACTTTTGCCCCTAAAGCTGCCATTTCTAACATTTCATCGTAAGTAACGTACTTTAATTTTTTTGTTTGGGGATAAATCTTTGGATCAACGGTGTAAATACCTGCAAAATTACTGTATATCTCGCACTTAACGTTTAAAGAAGCTGCTAAAGCAACAGCAGAAGTATCTGAACCTCCTCTTCCTAAGGTTGTCAAATCGCCTTCTTCAGTAATACCTTGAAATCCTGTAATAACTAAAACATCGTTGTTTGTAAGATTTTTGTATATTATGTCTTTGTTTATTTCTTTGATCTGAGCCTCGTTATAATCAGGAGTAGTTAATAAACCTAATTGAAAGGCATTCAGAGATTTTGACTTGATACCTCTATCGTTTAACATCATAGATAACAAAGAGGCACTGATCTGTTCTCCCGTAGCTAAAAGCATATCCAATTCTCTTGGATTAGGATCCTTAACTGTTTCTTTAGCTAATGCTATCAGTTTATTTGTGGTCTCTCCCCTTGCTGAAACAACAACTAATACTTTAAATCCTTCTCTGGTCTTGTTACATATTCTCTTGGCAACGTTGTTCAACCTTTCAGAATTAGCAAGAGAACTTCCTCCATACTTTTGAACTATCAACTGCATAATTAATCCACCCCGGTAAATTTGTATAAATAAATTATTTCAGTTTTCTAAGTCCTTCTACAAGTTGTGTTTTACCTTTTGTTTTATCATCAACCTTCTTAATGAATTTTGCAGGAACTCCGGCTACCACAGAGTAAGGTTCGACGTCAGAAATTACTACAGAGCCAGCTCCAATTATGGAACCCGTCCCAACTTTCACCCCTTCTAAGACCACTGCGTTAGCACCAATGAGCACATTATCCTCAATCACTACAGGCTGGGCACTTGGTGGTTCAATTACACCTGCTATAACAGCACCTGCCCCAATATGGCAATTTTTACCTATTTGAGCCCTCCCTCCTATAACTACGTTCATATCAATCATAGTATTTTCTTTAATACTAGCACCTATATTGATAACGGCACCCATCATAACAACACAGCCATCGCCTATCTCCACTAAGTCTCTTATTATAGCCCCGGGTTCTATCCTTGCATTGTATTTAGATAAATCTGCCAACGGTATAGCTGAATTCCTTCTATCCCTTTCTATTCTATAATTAACTATGGCATCTTTATTATTCTCATAAATTGTGTTGAACTCTTCTTCTTCGCAAAATAGGATTCCGAATTCTTCGTTACCGAAAAATTCTACATTGGAAAAATCCACTTCTTTGAGGTTACCTCTAATGTAGACCTTTAAAGGATTCTTTTTCTTTGAGTTCGCTATTAAATTTATTATTTCTTCTGTCTTCATAATTTCCTCCTTTTCAAATTACGTCTGTAAAGGTAAAATAGCCATTCTTTTTGTTGATTACAAACTCCGCAGACTTAAGAACTCCTTCTGCGAAGGCTCTTCTTGATAAAGCCCTATGAGAAACGCTAAGAACTTCGCCCAAGTTTGCCATGTACAATACATGGTCACCTGATACATTCCCGAGTCTTAATGAGCTTATTGGAACATCTTTACCCAATTTGTCTTTTATCATCTTCGCTGTTCCTGAAGGCTTATCTTTTTTAAACCTGTGATGTGTTTCGATTATCTCAATATCCCAACCATCGATTTTGTCTTTTAAAAAGTCCACCATCTTTAAAAATAATTGTATACCAATTGAAAAATTGTAGCTTTGAACTACTGGTACATTTTTAGATAAAGTTTTTAAAGCTTCAAATTGTTCATCTTGAAGTGCTGTTGTTCCAATGATCAATGGAACGTTGAATTTCCTAACGTACTCTTCCGTTTTTTCAAAAACCTCGGGAAGTGAAAAGTCGACGATAATTTGAGGCTTATCCTGAAAATATTCACCATCTTTATCGTATCCCCAAACAAATTCATGGTTTTTTTCCTCAAACAAATCTTTTATTTCTTTTCCCATTCGTCCTTTGTATCCTACTATGCCTATCTTCATAGTAAATCCAACCTTTCCATCTCTTCTTTCAAAAGTCTCTCTGTTTCTGGAGTTGCTTTCACCAACGGTAATCTCACAACATTTTCACATAAACCTAGTAAAGAAACGGCATATTTTACAGGAATGGGATTAACCTCTCTGAACAATAGTTTGTTGAGTTTCATAAATTGATTGTTTAATTTTCGTGCTTTTTCTAAATCGTTGTTAAGAATGCTATGAGTTAAATCAACGAAAGGTTTTGGAGCAACATTGGAGGCGACCGAGATGAGTCCATCTCCACCTAAGCTCATTATAGGAAGAACTTGATCGTCGTTTCCGGAAAATACCTTAAGAGAATCTGGCTTTATTGAAAATAATTCTACTATTTGGGCTATGTTACCGCTCGCCTCTTTTATTCCAATTACGTTTTTGCAGTTTTCGTGAATAGAAACAGCTGTTTCTGGAATTATATTCATACCGGTTCTCGAAGGCACGTTGTACATTATTATTGGTAAAGTTGTTCTTTCAGAGATGTATTTAAAATATTCTACCAATCCTTTTTGTGTGCTCTTATTATAGTAAGGAGTAACTATTAATAACCCATCAGCTCCAGCACTTTCGGCCATTTTGTTATTTTTCAAAACATGATTTACATTGTTTGTTCCTGTACCCACAATAACGGGGACCTTTTTATTAACAACTTCTATTACTGTGTTGACTATTTTTTCTCTTTCTTCTTCTTCAATGGCAGGTGCTTCTCCAGTAGTTCCCAAAACTATTAAACTGTCAACACCGTTATCAAGCTGATATTTAACAAAAGATTTTAATGAATTATAATCGACATTTATTTCTTTATCAAAAGGTGTGATCATGGCTGTTCCAACACCAGTAAACATGTGAAATTCCTCCTTTTAAAATTTTATGTCTCTCTTTTTAGCGCCCTTCCCCAAGCGTTAAGGGGTTTCCCCTTAAAAACCCCAAATTCAATACATCATTTGCGTGGTACATCGTTTGCGTAGCAAACGAGATTTTGGAAAACATTTCCAAAGCATTGCAAACAAACCATTTTGCACAAGGCTGCAAAAGGGATTTTAATAGAATTAGAAATCTAAAGTAGCAAAGTAATCATCCAACGTTTCGGCTCTTCTTATCATTTTGAATTCTCTTTCTTTGGTAAACAAATACTCAGCAGATCTCAATTTTCCGTTATAGTTGAATCCCATGGAGTATCCATGTGCACCGACATCATGGAAAACTAGCACATCTCCCCGTTCTAATTTTGGTAACAGTCGATCTGTTGCGAGTTTGTCGTTATTCTCGCATAACGATCCCACTACATCGTACATCTCTTTTTCTTCATCAGAGTTTTTGTTTAAAGCCGTTATATGATGATACGCCTTATACATAGCAGGTCTCAATAAATTTGCAGAGTTGGCGTCAATTCCAGCATATTTTTTATAGGAATCTTTTATATGCAATACTTTGGTTATTAAGTAGCCATTAGGCCCTGTAATGTATCTTCCATGCTCCATGAATATCTTTGGAGGCTTTAATCCATTTTTTAATAAAATATTCTCATACAAACTTTTTATTTGTTGTGAAACATAATATATATCGAGTTCCTTCTCTTCAGGTTTATAAGGTATACCAAAACCGCCACCAAGGTCAATGAATTCAAAATCTATTCCTAATTTTTTATGGACTTCCACAGCGGTTTCAAAAAGAAATTGAGCAACTTTTATTATATTTTGAGGGTTCAATTCGTTTGAAATCAGCATCGCATGCAGTCCGAACCTTTGAACCCCATAATCTTTGAGTCTCCTGTATCCTTTTATAAGATCATTTTTTGGCACTCCGAATTTTGATTCCTTTAAATTCCCTATTATCTCGTTTCCAAAATCCCCGCCTGGATTGTACCTGATAGATATCAAATCAGGTAACGTATACTTTTCTTTTAAAAAATCGATATGGCTTACATCGTCAAGATTCAATATGGCGTTTAAGGATAAAGCCTTTTCATACTCTTGTAAAGGGGTGTCGTTGGATGTAAAGAGGATCTCGTTATTTACAAATCCGCTTTTTTCGGCTACCACTAATTCAGCAATTGAGCTGCAATCGACTCCACAACCTTCTTCTTTTGCGATCTTTAAAATATAGGGATTAGGGGTTGCCTTCACAGCAAAAAATTCTTTGAAATCCGCCCAAGAAAAGGCGTCTTTTAAGGCTCTTATTCTATTTCTTATACCTTCTTCATCGTAGACATAGAAAGGTGTTTGTACATTCTTTAAGAGATTATTTATATCTTCATCTGAAAAGGGAAGGTCTTTTATCAATATGTACACCTCAATTCAATTCCCTGTGTTTTTGCAATATTCTAATTGCGTTGGTAGCAGCCCCAACTCTTATATTATCTGCTATAACCCACATCAAAAAAGTTTTTTCTTCGACTTTTCTTATTCTAGAGACAAATGTGATATCAGTTCCTGCAACTTCTACTGGGGTGATTTTTTCCTCGTTATACTCGACGTTTGGGGTTGATTCAATCAATTTTATAATCTCATCAACGGTAGAATCAGACTTCGTTCTGAAGAAAATGGATTCAGAATGACCATAGTGAACAGGCACTCTAACGGTTGTGGGAAATATTTTAATCTTGTTATCAGAATAGATTTTTCTAGTTTCGTTTATCATCTTTTCTTCTTCAAAAGTAAACCCATTCGCCATTTTTTCACCTATCAAAGGTATGACGTTGTTCTTTATAACCCTTGGGAAATGTCTCACTTCGTTTATGCCTTTTTCTTGGTTTAGAAGCTCGGTTATACCCTTGTTTCCAGCACCAGATACCGCTTGATATGTAGATACAACTATCTCTTTTAAACCCAACTCACGATGGATACCGTTAAGAGCTAAAACCATTTGAATAGTTGAACAGTTAGGGTTTGCAATTATTCCTATGTAATCTTTCAACAACGCTGCATTAATCTCTGGAACAACAAGTGGGACCTTTTCGTCCATTCTAAACTGTGAAGAATTGTCTATAACAACATTACCTGATTGTTGAGCTATGGGGGCAAATCTTTTTGACACTGAGGCTCCAGCCGAGAAAAAAAGGTAATCAAACTTCTCTTTCATATTTTCTTCTTTTAACTTTTCCACGGTGTATCTTTTAGAACCTACCTCAATCTCCTGTCCTTGAGATCTTTCAGATGCAAACAACCGCAATTCGGAAATCTCGTTAATAAGTTTGTATTCTTCAAATAACTTTAAAAATGTCCTTCCTACCTCACCGGTAGCTCCTACAACTCCAACTTTCAAAAAAAGCACCTCCAAAGATTAAAAAACCTCTCACTGTGGAGAGGTTTAAATAATAAGAAAATATTTTTTCTCATTTTCAGCGGCTCTCCACGTTCTTCACGTGACAGTTATGCAGGTATTCCCCACATACCCAGAAGTTAGAAGATGAGGGTTTTTCTTCTTACTTCTTCGGCAACCTCGCCTTTCACTTCTTCTAAATTACCCTCTTTGAAAAGAAGAAGGTACTATTCTCGGTTGCGCCTCCGCTTTATATAATTTAGTTGTTCATAAGATAACATATTCAAATAACACAAAGAATAAAAAAAAGTTACTTTTCTATTTCATATTAAATCTATCATATGCGGTTTTAAAAAATGATGGACAACCGCCAAGATTGTCACACTAATAAAAACAGACAAAAATGCATTTAAACTAAAACCGTTTATACTCAAACTCAATGCCGTACCTGCAGCTGGTGGATGTTCTGTATCTATGAAAACCATAATGAATGTTGAGAGGCCTACAGCAAGTGCATAGGATAAATTAGAAAATACAAAATTACCATTAAGCAACAAAGAAAAAATAGTTCCGCATATAAACCCTACCGCATGTCCTCCCATCAAGTTCCTAGTCTTAGCGACCATACTTTGTGGCATCGCGAAAACAATAAAAGTCGATGCCCCTAAAGAACTGACTATTATGGGCCTGTCTTGAACATTCAAAATCAAAAGTATGAAAAAGATAGTGACGGTAGCCAACAAACTTTGAATAACATACTTCTTCCAGTTTACTTTAAACTTTACAAAAATATGAGAATTTTTGTACAACTAAAGATCCCCCTTAAAAGAGCTACGATTTAAAAGGTCTGACCAAAACCGAACCAAACCTTTCCTTCTAAGTCCTGATCCCATCCATATCCAAATCCTATTTGTCCAAATAAGGGAATTGTGAACCTTAATCCACCACCAAAAGACAAGATGCCATCGCCTAAAAGGTTACTAATATCATCTTGAGCGCTACCGTAATCAAAATAGGCGATAAGGTCTAAAGGAACTTGACCTGTGGCTAGCTCATAAGCCAACTCGGTGTTAAATAAAAATAAATTTTCTCCTTTTTGTTCGTAAAAATTAGAAGTCCTTACAGAGTACATTCCTCCAACATTGAATAGATAATGAAGGTTAGAATCAGGGTTAGAATTATACACGGTACCCAATTTTAGTCTATTTCCCAAGGTGAATTTATAAAAACTGTTAAATAATTTACCTTCTGTGGTAGCACCAATATAGTAATTATCGGTATTACTCGTTTCAACTCCTCCTATACCGCTGATTTGGAAATATTGACCATTATACGGCCTAAAAGGGCTATCTAAACTGTTGTATAGGTACCCAACAGATCCAGAAATTACATTAAGAGTATTTTCATCCACCAATGTGTAGTTATTGTAGGTAAAAGAACTTGTTATGTAAGAGAAGTCTTGTATACTGTATCTTGGAGCTACAGATAATGACAGATAGTTTGTTGCATTTTCTCCTATGTTCGAATAATACCTTCCATCTTCACTTATCGTATAATGTATGCCAGCGCTTAAATCTAGATCGCTACCACCTAACTTGATAACATCGTAATCGAATCCAACAGAATAGTAATTTCTCATAGGATTTAAAGATGTGTTAAGAGAAAAAGTTTGTCCGTATCCAAAAGGATTTAACCATTGAACTTCAAGCTCGCCCGTAAAGCCTTGATACCATTCTGCATTGTCGGGGAGTGTCCAGGTTACACCTCCCATTAATTTTCCTAATTTTCCACTTTCTATGGGGGTTATCTTAAAACCTATTACATCTTGGGCTTGCTGGATGGGCTGTATTATAACGTCTTTGAAAAATCCGGTTCCCATGAAAGATATATATGTATCTTGTAATTGTTTCTGATTGAAAACCTTGCCTGGCTTTATCTTCACTAAAGACTCAACTATATATGGTTTAGTTTTAGCGCTTGCTTCTTGAGTTATCTGGACGTCTCCAACCTTTGGTTCTGTTATTTCGAAGATCAATTCCTCATCTTGGTATTTAGGAGTAATTAAGGTGTAAACATATCCGTTGTCATAATAAATTTTTTGGACATTATCGTAAGCGTATAGAAGGTCTAAATTATTTACTGGTTCTCCTATTGGAACAAACTTATTAACAACCTCATTCAATCTAAAATTTTCTATACTTTCATTTCCAACAAAAGTGATACTATTTACTGTTACTGGCTCTTGCGGGACAACTTTTCTTAAGTCGCCTTCTAAAACAAGTAATAGCTCTCCACCTTTGTTCTCTTCTATTTCAATTACTTCAAATCCAAAATAAGTATTTGCGGAGAAAAAAGGTATTTGATTTAACGAGTTCAATATATTTTGAATCTTTTGAAAACTCGGGTAGGTTTCTTTGGCGTTGGGCCTAAACAAGAAAAATTTGTTATTCCAATCTTTCCTAAAATCAAAACCGATTCTTTCCTTTATGTCTTCTTTATCCAGTTGGGATAACTCTCCTCTTAACTCTAAATCCCAAAGAGAATACTCTTTAACGATGAAAACCAAGGTGTCGGATGAATATTCTTTATTGTTTATCTCTGTTGCTTCTAGGATGATTTCATCCCCAGTCATTTTTAGATTAGAGTATATATCAACAAATTGGTAACCGTTTTTTATGTACAAATCTTGTATGTTTTTCATAGAGGTTTGATAATCGTTCAGATTCAAGGGAATATTAGTGTTCAAACTGATCGACGAACGAATGTTTTTTTTGTCTATCAATCCATCACCTAATATCTCAACTTCATAATTTGTTACAATGGGATTGGGCTTAAATATGATTTCTAGATTCCCATTATCATCCAAATTGTAAGACACTGAGGTAAAATAACCTAACTTTAATATTTCTTGAAGGGCTAATCGAATATCTATATCCCCTACATAATAGCCTTCATGTATACCAAAATTTGTTAATATCCTTTCCACATCAGTTGCCGCATACGATATATCTACATTGTAAGAAATGTCGTTTAAAAGGGTTATTGAAAATGCTAATGCTGTGATAAGAAAGACAAAAAATAATAGAAAATGTTTTTTCATATTACAACCTCCTAATTTTTTGTGTTTTGATAGTGCCATTGAACATTAAGGGGGGTTCCCTTTAAAAACCCCAAATCAAGGGCAAATTCATTTAAAAGCATTGTTTGCACCCTGCGACAAACTTAAAAAAGCTTTTTGCACAAGGCTGCAAAAAGCTGCCCAACCTTCTTAGAAAGGGACCTGAGGTCCCTAGCCCAGTGAGGGGGGAGGGCTCCGCCCTGTGACCCTTCTAAAATCAAAAGCTTATTTTTGAACCCTTTTACCCTGTTCTCCGCTCTTCTGAGAAAGGGACCTGCGATCCCTAAAACCTAGCAGTTGAAAAAGCGGGGTCCACTATTGAAACTACTTCAAAAGATCTCCTTTATACTGATGCTTCAAATATGCTTCATAACTCCAAGGACAAGTCTTTTGAAAAAATCGTGCCAAAGCCTTAGCGTACTGTTGAATTTCCCATTGCGCATGTGAAGATGCCCTTAAATCCAAGAAGTGCATTAAAGCTCGGGCATTGGTAGTTAAATAAAATTCAGTATATTCCCCCACGGGAAGTATAATGCGTGCCATTTCTCTTGCTACACCCATATTTATAAGTTTTTCGTAAGCCTCGTAACTTTTCTTATAAACATCTTCAATAACTTCAAGCGCTTCTTCTTTTAACTGTTCATCAGAATATACATTACTACTCTGTTTGTTATTTGTATCCTGCACTCTGATATGATCTGGGATGTAAAACTCGTTTGCGTTTTTTGATGTATATCTTCTGCTGATCTCATTAGGAGACATTCCTATCCTATGCCGAAACCATTGTCTAACCACAAAGATGGGCGCTTTCACATGAAATGTAAAAGTGATATGTTCAAATGGGGATAGGTGACCATGTTCAATCAAGTAGTTTATAAGCTTTCTGTCTTTCTCCTCGGTTGATAAGTCTTTTCCATGCGAGACTCTGGCAGCCCTAACTGCAGATCTGTCATCTCCCATAATATCAACAACGCTAACAAAACCTTTGTCGAGCACTTTGATAAATTCACTTTCAATGTCCATCTTCAATTTTTTTCCTCCTTACTTGCCGTGAGGCTGTCTTTCCTTGAACCCCCTTCGGGGCGCTTGAGGCTGCCTTCTTCACTCCCAAATCTGAATACTACATAGAATATGGCTGAAATTACTATAAATAAAGGTAACAACGTGGTCGAAGATTTTTTTCTGGTGAGTCTTCTATCTATAGAGTTCAAAGTTTGTTTTATTTCAGGATTGTTTGGATCGTACATGAGTGCTTTTGTTAAATAAATTCTTGCAATTGTCAAATCGTTGGTGTCGGTCTTATCACCTTCGTACAAAGTTATTCCAAGTTTAGCTAAAGCCTCTGCATTCTGAGGATCAAGATCAATAGCGGTTTTATAATAATTTATCTTCTGAGATGACGTTACTGAAATGTCTCCTAAAAGCTCATAACTTTTTGAAAGAACGTTTTTTTTGTTAGAATTTTGAAGGATCCAATTAATAATATTTCTCGACTCTGATTTTTCATCCAAATTGTAATATGAAAGGGCTATTAAAAACATTATTCTTTCGTCTTTTTGTGAACGATTCACATAATCCCCTGAGAGTTGTTTCACCCTTTCATATTTGCCTAATTCAAAAGCTTGAACTATGAGCAATTCTTGAATTTTTCTGTTTGAAGGATAAGAAAAAAAGGCTTTTTCCAGATTCTGGAATATGTTTTCTTTTTCTTGAAGGTTTGATTCTTCCCATGTTAGAATTGATTTGTAATAAATTGTAAAAGGGTTCTCGCCAATTGCATTCTCTATTATATCAATAGAACTTAAAATTTTCTTAAATGCTTCCATATTATTGGATTTTTCCCAGACTTCAAAGTTAAATAGAATTTTGACGGCATTAAGAATCACTGAATCGGGATAATTATTGAGTAATATCTCAATCTTGTTGATACTCTCCGCCTCATTACCAGGTTGGTACTCTGAAAGAACGTTCAAAGCCGCTGAATCATCAGGTTCTAAAGAAGAAAGTATATAAGGCCTTGTTTGATTAGCTGCAGTTTTATATTCTTCATTACCTGTTTCATAGTATTTTAAATACAATCCCAAAACGTTCAAACTCCTCTGGGATGAAACTAATAATTCATCAGTATCAAAAGTATAAACGTAGCTATCCAAAGTACCTGCGAAAATAGGCAAAGATATGAAAAAAATAGAGAAAGTTAGAAAAGATATTTTTTTAAGAAGTCGATACATATGTCAATTCTCCTAATTGTTTTTGATTTTAGCGCCCTTTCACCCCGCTCCCCACCTTTTTAAGGAAGGGACCTGCGGTCCCTTAGACCCAGTGGAGGTGGAGGGCTTCGCCCTGTAACCCTCTTAAAATCATAAGCTTATTTTTGAAAATCATTTTATATCTAAAAGTTCTTTTAGCGCCCTTTCACCCCGCTC